>DLOU01000050.1:0-13082 GCA_002477275.1 Caryophanales bacterium UBA7476 | reverse complement strand
ATTAACAGTTGCTATAGTAACAAGAATTGTATCATCATTTAAAAGTTCTTTAAGATTATCTAAATTAACAGAACCATCATCATTTAAAGATACATAATTAATTGTATAACCATCTTTTTCTAATTTTTTTAAAGGTTCATTAATTGATGAATGTTCAAGATGAGTTGTAATAATATTTTTACCTCTATTTTTATATTTGTTTATAACACCAAATATTGCTAAATTATTTGATTCACTTGCTCCACTTGTATAGATAACTTCTTTATCAGTATCTAATATCTTTTTAACTTGATCTGTAGCTTCATCTATTAACTTTTTTGATTGATATCCTAATTTATGAAGTGAATTTGGATTACCAATATAATTTTTAGTAACCTTAACATAAGTATCAAGCACAGAATCATTTACAGGAGTAGTTGCACTATAATCTAAATAAATCATATTAACACCTCTTTTTAACAAAAATAATATATAATTTTTAGAATATTAAGTCAAGAAAAAAGAATCATAAGATTCTTTTATTTTTTTGTATGTTTTTTTTCATCTGATGGTTGTGGACCAACTGGTGCAAAATATTCATCTAAAGCACTTGAAATATATTTTGAATTTGGATTTAATAGATTACTCATATATTCTTCTACCTCTTGAAATGTATTAGCACAAATCTTTAACATCATCTTTTGTTCATCAGTAAGAACACGATTTTGATTATACATAATTCTATCTTCCATTGCAGCCCATGCATCCATTGCAAGTGTTCTAATTTGAATTTCAGTTTTGACCATTTTTATATCATCATCAACAGGAACAGGAACATATGCAAGTAAATGATAACTTCTATATCCTGATTCTTTTGGATTAGCAATATAATCTCTTTCTTCATAAACTTCAATCAAATCACTACTTTTAATCAATTCAACCATATCATAAACATCATTTATAAATGGACAAACTAATCTTATAGCAGCAACATCACTAACATTATTTCTAATGTTTTCTAAATTCATTTCAATATTTTTTTCACCAAGTTTTCTAGAAATACTAGACATCTTTTTAAAACGAGTATTTAAATGTTCAACTGATTTAGTACCATTAGATAAATTATGGTTATTAATTCTTACTCCAAGATGTGTTTTTAATATTTTCAAAGCAGATTCATACTCAAATTCAAATTGTTTTAAATCTTCTTCTGGGAAGAAATATTTAAGTGATTCTAACTCTTTCTTTTCTTCTTTTTCAAAAGCCTTACCCTTTGGAAGAAGATTTCTCATATAATCTTCAATTAATTGAAAAGCTCTTGCACAGATAGTAAGCATTTCTTTTTGTCTTGGTATTAATGCTTTAGAGTTTGCTGGTTTATATCTAATTTTATGTTCCATAGCAGCCCATGCATCCATTGCAAGCGTTCTAACCTGAATCTCACCCTTTACCATCTTAATTTCATCACCAACAGCAACTGGAATTTTAACTAAAATATGGTAACTTTGATATCCTGATTTCTTTGGTGATTTAATATAGTCCTTTTCCTCATAAACTTGAATTAAGTCACTACTTTTAATTAAATTCACCATATCATAAACATCATCAATAAAAGGACATACTAATCTTATACCAACCATATCTCCTAAATTTTGTTCAAGTTGATAAACATCAACAGAAATATTTTTCTTTTTTAACTTATTAATTGCACTATCAAGTTTCTTTAATCTTTTATTAAAGTGTTCAACTGATTTAATACCACCTTTTTGCATTTCAAAGTTTGAAATAAGAACTTCAAGATGAGTATTTAATATCTCCATAGCAGATTCATATTGAAACTCTAATTTACTTAATTCCTCTTCGTCCAAATAATCCTTAGATTGTTTTGACATGTTTTCACCCTTTCAATTATACTAGAAAGTAACATAAAATATTACACTAGTATCCCCCTTTTTCTCATGGAACCATATTATATCATATTTTTAATAATTTGTAAAGAAAAAATGCCCTAAGGCATTCTTTTATTAACTATTATTTGAATTATTATTAGCACTATTATCAGTAATTCCGGACATAAGTTCTGGAGTAACTTCTGGTATTCCACCTTGAACATTAAATTGAGGTGGATTATTAATAACTTGTGGATTTGAATTTACAGCGCTAGAAGGAGCACTATTTGAATTCATAAATGACTCTAAACTGGATATCCCACTACTTAGATTATTAGAATTAGATGTATTAGAAGTATTACTACCACTACTACTACTAGGTCCATTATGTATTTGTTCACTCATAATAAAATTAACATCATCAGTTGCAATCGTATTACTAGTTGCTTGATCAAAGGAAGGATTATTAGCCTTAGGTTCGGAATTCAAAAAACTAAAACTTCCAGAACTATTTGAATTACTGACCTCACCAGTTGTAACTGGAGTACTTGGAATATTAATAGGTGTCTGATATGTTTCTTTTTGAGGAACCGCCACTTTAATATTGTCTCTATCATTTTGAGAATTATTCTTTTTTTGATTACTAGCAATTACAAAAAAGATAAACAAAACAACTGCACCAGCTAAAATACATAAATTACGTTTATTAAAAACATAAAATTGAAATTTAATATGAGAAAGAGAATCATAATTTGATAAATCCCAAGTTAAATTTCTTCTTAAAGTATCTGTTTCAGTAGCATTACTACTTTTTGATAGAGGAACTTGTAAATTGAATGAAAAGTTTTCTGGTGTTCCCCAATTTTTAGGAGAATATGAATATGAATAACCATTCTCATCAAAACCCTGTTTAGTATTCCCCTTTAAAAAGTTATCCTTATTACTGATATAAAAATCCGCTTTATAAGTATCACATAAGAAATTTCTATCAACCTTAAATAATTTAATGTCTTTTTTTGAATCCAGTAAATCAAACAAATCATATTTAATATTATTATTCTCATCACTAACATCATCGATATTATCAATTGTTTTTGATATTTTTACACCAACATTAGTTCCGTCATTAATATCTTCTATAGTATATCCTAATGATAAAAGAT
This sequence comes from Caryophanales bacterium UBA7476, assembly GCA_002477275.1. Classification (GTDB taxonomy): domain Bacteria; phylum Bacillota_I; class Bacilli_A; order RF39; family UBA660; genus CAG-417. The sequence goes on along the minus strand of DLOU01000050.1, from coordinate 10,051 downwards.
TATTTCTATTCTCTTCTGTTATAATATTAACAGGATCACTTGGGTTAACTGTAGTATCATATGTATATAAAATAGAAAAAGTCATAGATCTATCAGATTTAATTATCATTGATGAATTAAACTTACTACATCCAGAAAGTAAAAATATAAAAAGAAATAAAAATACAAATTTAAAAACTCTCTTATACATAAATACCTCCTATCATATTAGATTATATCATAGGAGGTATTTTTTAACTATATTTTTTTATACTTTTTTCTAATAAAATAATTAAGTGCTGCAGAAATAATAGAACTAGTAGTATCAATTATTATATCCCTAAGTTCACAACTTCTTCCAACAACGAACAATTGATGAACTTCATCACTTATTGAATATAAAAAACAAAGAAGTATTGTAAATAAAATTGTTTTTTTATCTAATCCGAAGAATTCATATAAAAGAGAAAATGAAATTATAGATAACACAAAATACATAAAGAAATGAGCAGTTTTTCTAACTATAAATACAGTTGTACCATAAGTTTTACTCTTAGTTATTTTTTTATAGTTATCACCAAGAATCACTTTACTAATTTTAGTAATAAATCCATCACTAACTCTGGAAGAATGATCTCTATCTTGATTAGAAAAACAGAATATTAAAGTCATCCAACTAATTAAAAGTATTATTTTTATAACTATTCTATAATTCATATTAGTCTCCTTCTACATAAAGATTATATAATAATATAAAATCTAAAACAAGAAAAAAAAGAACCGAAGTTCTTTATTTTATTTTCTCAACTGTTATTTTAACAACATGACCATTTAAATCATAATCTTCTGAAGATATTTCTTTATTTATTATTTCTTCTGCAAGTGTCTCATTTTGAACATAATCTCTATATGATTCTAGCATCTTCTCTATATCTTCATCACCAGAATAATATACTTTAATATGATCAGTTATAACGAAGTCTGCTTCTTTTCTTAGACTTTGAACTGTTCTTACCATTTCACGTGCAAGTCCTTCAAGTATTAATTCTTCTGTTAATGTAGTATCTAGTACAACAACTACACTATCATTTCCTGATGCAGTATAGCCTTCCTTAACATCAGTTGATAAAGTTGTATTTTCTTTATTAAGGACTACTTTTTTATCATCAAGTTCAAGTTCTAATGAATTATTGTATGCTTTGTAGGAATCTTCACTAGAAAAATCTTTTAGTTTTTCTTGTAATACTTTTATAGAAGCACCTAATTCCTTACCTAATATTTTAAAGTTAGGTTTAATACTATAAGTTAAATAATCAGTCATATCATCCTTATAATTTATTTCTTTAACATTTAATTCTTCTTTAACAATTGAATCTAAATCTCCAATTACTTTTTTAACTTTAGTATCAAGAACTATATCTTTAATTGGTTGACGTACTTTTATATTAGCAGTTTCTCTTGCATCTCTTCCTAAACTACAGATATCTCTTACTAAATCCATTTTTTCTTCAACTTTTTTATCAATTAGTTTTGAATCAGCTTTAGGGAAATCAGCTAAATGAACACTTTCTTCTCCAGTTAATTTTTGATAAATTTCTTCTGTTAAATATGGAGTAAGTGGTGCACATAACTTACATAATGTAGTAAGTACTTCATAAGTAGTTAAGTATACTGCTTTTTTACTATCAGTAAGCTCACTATCCCAGAATCTTCTTCTATTACTTCTAATATACCAGTTAGATAAATCATCATTTAAGAATGGCACAACAAGTCTTGCAACTTTATTCATATCAAATTCTTCATAAGCATCTGTTACATCTTTAACAAGTTTATTTAATTTTGATAATAACCATCTATCAATTAGTTCACGTTTTTTGACAGGAATATCATATTCTCTTGGATCAATATTATCAGCATTAGCATACATTTCAAAGAATGAGTAAGCATTCTTTAATGTAGAAGTATATTTTGAATAAACTTCTTTAACACCATCAACACTAAATCTTAAAGGTGTCCATACAGGTGAAACATAAGCCATATAGAATCTTATTGTATCTGCTCCAAACTCTTCCATTATTTCTACTGGATTAATAATGTTACCAACAGATTTACTCATCTTCTTACCATATTGGTCAAGCATCATATCATTTACAACAACATTCTTAAAGCTTGACTGTCCAGATATTATTGTAGAAATAACAAGAAGAACATAGAACCATCCACGTGTTTGATCAACTCCTTCAGCTATAAAATCAGCTGGGAATTGTGATTCAAATAATTCTTTATTTTCAAATGGATAATGGAATTGTGCATAAGGCATAGCTCCTGAATCGAACCAAACATCCATAACATCTTTTACTCTTTCCATATTTTTTCCACATTCAGGACATTTTAAATGTAAATCATCAACATATGGTCTATGAAGTTCAAGTTTATCTATATCAATATCTTCTACAAGCATTTCTTTTAATTCGCATCTTGAACCAACTGTTTCTCTATGACCACATTCACATTCCCAAATTGGCATTGGACATCCCCAATATCTATTTCTTGAAACACCCCAATCAACCATATTTTCAAGCCAGTTACTAAATCTCTTAGTACCTACAAAATCTGGATACCAATTTATTTTCTTATTAGCTTCAATAATTTCTTTCTTGCATTTAGTTGTTTCTACATACCAAGCTGGTTTAGCATAATAAATAAGTGGCCTTTTACATCTCCAACAATGTGGATAATCATGAGTTACTTTTAATTTCTTAAATAACTTATCATTTTCTTTTAAATATTTTATTATTTCAATTTCTAAATCTTTATCAGTAACAAGTGTTCCCTTCCAAGGACCTTCAGTATAACGTCCATCTTTATCAACTGGGTTAACAAATGTAAATTTATTTTCACGGCAAACTCTATTATCATCTTCACCATAAGCTGGAGCTAGATGAACAATACCAGTACCATCTCCATCAGTTACATAGTTATCAGCAACTACTTCAAAAGCTTTTCCTTCTACTTTAACAAATGGAAGTAGTTGTTCATATTTAATTCCAACTAAATCTTTTCCTTTATATTTTTCAAGTACTTTAGCTTCTTCTCCAACAACACTATCCTTAAGTGATTCACAAACGATAAATTTATATCCTTGAGATTCAACTTTAACATATGTTAAATCTGGATTAACACATAGGCCAAGATTTGCTATTAATGTCCATGGAGTTGTTGTCCAAACTAAGAAATATACATCTTCATCTTTTATTTTAAATGGTACATATACAGTATTAACTGATGTTTCTTGATATCCTTGTGCAACTTCATTAGATGAAAGTTCAGTACCACAACGAGGACAATAAGGAAGTACTTTATTACCATGATATACTAATCCTTTTTTATCCATTTCTTTAAATATCCACCATTCAGATTCTATATAATCATTATCACAAGTAACATATGGATTTTCGCAATCTATAAATTGTCCCATCATATCAGTAACTTTCTTTACTTCAGAAATATTACTTGCAGTTTCTTTATTACATTCTTTACAGAAATTTTCAACACCAAAGTTTTCAATGTCAGCTTTTGATTTAAATCCAAGTTTCTTTTCAACATTAACTTCAATTGGAAGTCCATGTGTATCAAGACCTATTTTTCTAAGAACTTTATATCCTTGCATAGTCTTATACTTACAAAAAGCATCTTTTATTGATTTAGCAAAAACGTGGTGGATACCAGGTTTAGCGTTAGCATATATTGGTCCATCATAAAAAACCCATGTTGGTTTATTCTCTCTAGTTTTTATACTTCTTTCTAAAATGTTCATCTTTTTCCATTCTTTAGCCATTTTAGATTCTATTTCATTTATTTTTCCTGTTTCTAATTTTTCAAATTTCATAATCTTACCTCCTAAATTTTATATATAACTAATTATTGTAATCCACCATATATTACATAAGAATAATATGTAACAAATATTAGTAGAAAAATAATTCCTTCGACTTTAGTAATTTTCCTATCCTTAAATGAGAATAAGAATAATAATACTGCTGCTACTATCATAACTATTATATCTATTAAATTAATCGTTACATTTGGAATAGTACCAAATATCGCAACTGGAATACCAATAACAATACCTATGTTAAATATATTACTTCCTACTACATTACCAATTGCTATGTCGTATTCTCCCTTTCTTGTTGCAGAAACTGATGTAACAAGTTCTGGAAGCGATGTTCCAAGAGCAACAATTGTTAAAGCAATCATTCTTTCACTTACTCCAAGTATTTTAGCAATACCTGATGCATTATTAACAACTAAGTTACTTCCAAATACTATTGAAACAATACCAATAATTGTAAAAATAATTGCTTTCGGAAGTTTCATTTCAACATACTCTTCTTCTTCATCAGTTTTATTTCTCATCATTGATATTAGATAATAAATAAATATAGTAAAGAAAAGTATTACAGCAACGCCATCTCCTCTAGTAAATGAATTAACTGCATTTTTATCAAATACACTATCTAAAAGAAGTGTTGAAAATAAAAGTGTAATAAGCATCGTTATCGGAAGTTCTTTCTTAACAGTAGCATTTTTAACATTTAAGAAATGAACTAAGCTAGATACTCCAATAATTAATAATATATTTAAAATATTACTACCTATAACGTTGCCAAGTACTATATCTCCACTTCCAGATAAAAGTGATTTAACACTAACAGCAAACTCTGGTGCAGATGTACCAAATGATACAATAGTAAGACCAATAAGCATCTTAGACACTTTAAAGTTACCCGCTACTGCACTAGCACCATCTACAAATAAATCAGCTCCTTTAATTAGTATTACAAAGCCAACAATTAATAATAAAATTTTTATTAACATCTTATTCTCCTTTCTATAACAAAAAAAGATGGTTACCAAGGGCGAAATTAACTCGCGGTACCACCTTTTATTTTGCTTATTTATACTTAACGTGTATCTCCGCCTTTATCTTATCCATAAAGGGCACTTGAAAGTGATCTAAAATAAGATACTAATTGTTCTATTTCACCAAACTAGAACTCTCTAAAAACTTTCACTTATTTCCGTCTTTCGCATTTGCTTAACAATATTATTATATCACATAACCCTTATTATTTCAAGAAAAAAAACTATAATATTTCAATATCATCTATTTGATCTATTATAGCTTTTTGTTGTTCAATAACAATATTCATCTTTTCTTTAAAAACTTTTAAGTTTCTTTCAGCAATTCTTGTTCTAGAATCAATTTCTTCAGCTCTAAGTAAAGATTCATTTACAATCCTACTAGCACTATTCTTAGCATCATCAACAATAATATCAGCTTCTCTTCTAGCAAGAGCTTTCATTTGATTACTATTAATTTTTTCCCTTTCAATTGATTCTTTAAGTTTACTTTCTATTCCAATATAATAATCAAGTTTTGCCTTTAAATTATCTATTTCATCTTTTTGATTCTTAATTGTCTCTTTTTGTTCACTATATTTTTTAACAATACCAGAAGTTTGATTGATTACGTCTTCAATAAAATTATTAACTTCACGTCTATTATAACCATTCGTCTCATAATTAAATTTTTCCATATTCATCACCTCTGGAAATTATTAAATATTACCAATTAAATTCGTCTTCATCCTCATCTTTAGTTTTAGATTTTCCATTCTTAGTTGGAGCATTTTCTTTTTCATCAGAAATTTTACCTTCTACATTAACATTATTAGGTGTACATAAGAAAACTCCTCCACCTAATTTTTCAAGACCTCCACCAATAGCATAAAGTGTACCACTTAAGAAATCTACTATTCTTTTAGCTTGATCTGGTGTTACTCTTTTTAGGTTTACAACAACAGCATTTCTTCCTTTTAAATAATCTGCAATTTGTTGTGATTCAGAATAAGCTCTTGGCTCTAGAAGCAACATTTTAGATCCTCCTACACCATTCTGTTCTGAATATTCTTCTCTACTAGCAGAATAAAATTCTTCATCTGGATTTACTGTTTCTTCTTCACCTTCAGAACCACCCAATATATTTTTAAACTTTTCAAAAGCCATAATAATGTCCTCCTATTATCACAATCTTAACTATAAATCATTATAACACACTAATTAAAGTAAGAAAAGAAAAATAATTATTTTTCTTCAAATAATTTGTCAATATTCTTTTTAGGCATAATCATCTTAGTATCTTCATCTACAGTAAATATAAACTTCTTACCTTTTTGTTCATACTTTTCTCCATCGATACACCAAGATGGAACTTCTTTTTTAAATTCTATCTCAAAATTCTTTGTTTTATAATACTCAATTTCTTTAATATCCTCTAAATTTTTCGTCTTAAGTAAATATAGTATTTTTAGTATTTCCTTTTTATTAGTAGATTTACATAATACTACTTCAAACATTTTATCATCAAGTTTTACATCATTATATATACCATTAAAACCAGCTATACGACTTGTATTAGTAACAAATATAAAACTATAGTTACCACTTATTTCTTTATCATTTATCCTATAAGAAAGTTCATAACTATTAATTTCTTTTGTAATTTGTTTAATGGCATACATTACATATGCCATCTTACCATATTTTTTCTTAAGTCTTCTTGGTGTGTCATATGCTGTATTGACATAGTTACCAGTACAAGCAACATATACAAATGCTTTCTTATTAATATGACAAACATCAATTCTCTTAGAAACACCATTTTCAAGTAGAATTCTTAAATCTTTAATATAGTTTTTAGTAAGTCCATACATTCTACCTACATCATTAACTGTTCCAAATGGAATATAAGCAATAGTAAGTCTTTTTTCTCTCAAACAATTACCATTTATTGCTTCATTTAATGTTCCATCTCCTCCAGCAACTAAAACAACATCCAGATCATCTGGTAAATTTTTAATTATCTCAGTTGCATCTCCCTTTCTCTGAGTTGGACAATACATATCATTATAATGATATTTATCCATTATTTTTGAAACATATCTTATAAATTTATGATTATCATGTTTTCCACTTTCAGGATTATATACAACAGCTATTTTTTTCATTGTTTAATCTTCCTCCATTAACTCATCTATAAGAAGGCTTACAGAATCATATATCTTACTTGATATTTCTTTTACATCTGTAGATGCATTCTTCACACAATATCCATTATATTTCTTTATCATTGTTATATCGTTATCACTATCTCCAATAACGTAAACTAAATCACTGTTTTCTCTTCTTTCTATTTCTTCTATAGCAAGACTTTTATCCATTCTAGTACTTATTACTTCTAAATGTGGATGTGATTTTAGTATAAATACTAGATAATTATGTCTTTTAACAAACTCTTTATAATCACGCATTTGCTTATTCTTATCTTCATATACCAATACAACTTTATAAATATTACCAACTATTTTTTTAGAATTTATATCTTTATTACAATAGTAAATATCACATTCTTTATTACCAAAAAACTCAGTTATTTCATCTAGTTCTTCTTTTCTCAAGCATTGTTCATATATAACATTAAAATTTCTATCTAATACAAGATTACCATAGTTAAGAAGATAATAACTACTATCTATACTATACTTTTTTATTGCACCAGAAAAATCTTCAAAACTTCTACCAGTTGCAATCACAGCAACATTTTTTTTCATGAAGTTTTTAATAGCCTGTACATTTTTTCTAGTTGTATCATCATCTAAATAAATTGTTCTATCATAATCCGAAACTAAAATCTTCTTCATTTCTTTTTACCTTTCTAATTCTTGGTTTAAGAGGTATTTTATCTTTCTTATTAAATATAGTTATAAATAATAAATTAATACAAATTACTACTACAGAAATTATAACAGAAGTTTTAATAATATCTAATATAAAACTATCAAAAAAATAACTAATAATATTATAATTATAAATTTTTAATAAAACAATTTCAATTATATTAATTAAAATATTAAATATACTAAAAGCTAATATTGGAGTAAAAACACTTAAATGTTTTTTAATAATTAAATATATTAATATACATATTAATAGTAAACTACATAAAGAAATAAATACTCTAACATCAAGTAATAAACTTATTATTTTAAAAAGTTTGTCATTTATTTTTTTTATCCTACTATTAAGTCTAGATTCAAATTGAATTATTTTATAATTATTAGATATAATATAATCTTTTATCTCTTTGTTTTTTATATTAGCAGTTAATTCTTTATCAAGATTTTTTTTTGAATATACAAAAACAAGTTCTTTATCATCTATTAAATAGTTAATTTTATTTTTTAAAATATTTGATACCACAGAATTAATATTACTATCATTTTCAAATTTAATTATATCTTCATAACTATAATTCAAATTAGTAAGATCTTTATATGTATCATTTACATTATCAATAAAATAATTAGGTTTACTTGTTTCTAAATTTAGTTTATCAGATAACTTTATATTATCTAAATAACGATCTATTTTATTAATATAAATAAAATACAAAGATTCGTACATAATAATAAAGCAAATAAAAAATATTATTATTGAAAAAAGTTTATTTAATAATTTCATCTAGCACCTCATCTATTCCCCTAATCCAATTATATCAAATAATATTATATTTTAATAGAATTAATAATTTTTTTAAAATAGTCTTGCAAAATCGAGAAAAAGTTGCTATACTATAGAAGTAATTTTGAAATGGCGCTGTAGCTCAGTTGGCTAGAGCAATCGGTTCATACCCGATAGGTCGTGAGTTCGAATCTCTCCGGCGCTACCATATTGATAATTACTCGAACTTATCGAGTTAAAAAATGACTTGAAAAAAGTCGTTTTTATGTTACTATAAAGATGTCAATGAAACTTGCATAAAAAAAAGGAACACTTAATATTGCAGTGTTGAGTGTTACCCAAAATTTGGTTGGCACCTAATTCATACGCTGACTACGTGTGTTAGGTGCTTCTTTTATTTTAGTATTACAAATAGTAATGCTATAGGTAAAAAGATGATAAATAGCAAGATACAGATTAAAAAATCTTTCTTACTCATATACATTACCATCTTCCTTTTCAAGAATGTGGTAGCACCCAACTTATCAAGTATTCCAGAATACTTATGCCAAATATTTGTTTGATATACAATATATATTTGAATTTAAAAAATAAAAGAAAATCATATATAGATTTTCTTTTTTCGTAATATATCCATATTGCAAACGGGATATCAAAATATTACGGTATTTTATATTAAAAATAATGAAATAACATCTGCCAAGAAATGTGGTATCCAGCTACACCATGCATTATCCGTTTCTTTAAAGACTAATCCAAATAATGATGAATCAATAAATACAAATAATAAATCATATGTTACTATTACAAAACTTCCTGTACTATAATGTCCTAACGCAAATAATAATGAAGTTAAAATAATTGATGGGATAAATTTAATTATTTTAGTTGTTTGTTTTTGAAAGAATCCTCTCCATGCAATTTCTTCACCTAATGTTAGTACTGCTATAGTTAAAATTGTTTTTATTAAATCTTCCGATATAGCAAAACTAGCTCTATTATTTATATGTTCATTAACTTCTGGTAGAAATTTATTTGCAATTACCGTAGATAATATACATGTTATAAAAGGTAATATAGCTAATACCATTGCTTTTGGATGATCTTTAAAATCCTTAAATATAGTTTTAATATTTAATCCTTCATCTTTTATTTTATTTGTTTTTCTAGTATCAAAGAAAGCAACTACTCCAACAATAACTGAAATACCAGAAAGTTTTAACAGTTCACCATCAATTTTAATATTTAATATATTTGTTAATGATAATATAGCAATTACTATTAAAAATATTATTACACTTTTATTATTTTTTTTCATACACTTCTCCTAATTATTAGATTTATTAAATGATGTTTTCAATACACTTTTAAAATATTTTTCATCATATGTTATTGAATTATTTGCAAGTAAACTAGCAATTCCATGTGCTGTTATAAATAATAAAGTAAACATTTCTTTTATCTCTTTGATATTTAAATTTGTTTC
>DLOU01000015.1 GCA_002477275.1 Caryophanales bacterium UBA7476 | reverse complement strand
ATAACACATAATTAAAAAAAATGCAAAAAAAAAGTCCAATAGGAGCGGTCTTTGCATACGATAAAACCTGTCTTTGTACAGGTGGGTATCTCTATTCTATCTTTAGGAGTCCTAATAAAAGGCATTCAACACGGATAGACTGATTTCAAGATTCCCTTATCGTTAATTTAGTCGGTTTTATATTTGCTAGAATCGCATCCTCTAGACACTTATAATATATCATAGTATATAGATATAATCAAGTGTTTTAACAAAACTTTACTTTAATTGACATTTTTTCAGGATAAGCATAACTTACTATAGGTGATAATATGTATTATGAAAAAAATAATATTAAATTATACTATGAAGAATTTGGTAACAATATTAAAGGAAATATAATTATACTACCAGGATGGGGAGATAATAGAAAAACTTTTTACAAAATGATAGAATTTTTAAAGAAAGAATATAAAGTATATATATTTGACCTTCCAGGTTTTGGAAGGTCTCCCTTCCCTAATAAAGATCTAACTATTTATAATTATGAAGAATTAATTGAAAACTTCATAAAAGACAAAAAAATAACTAATATAAACATAATATGTCATTCCTTTGGAGGAAGAATAGCTATTTTATTAAATAATAAAGTTAAAATAGAAAAACAAGTATTTATAGATATAGCAGGTATAAGAAGAAAAAGTATTAAAAGAAAAATAAAAGAAATAATATATAAACTAAAGAAGAAATTAGTAATATTTATAAAAAGAGATAAAAAAATTACTTATTTATTAAATTTAAGAAGAAAAAATTCATCAAGTGATTATATAAATTTAAATAAAAATATGTATAAAACATTTAAAAATATAATAAATGAAGACTTAAGAAAATATATAAAAAAAATAAGAACTAAAACTTTAATTATATGGGGTAAAAAAGATATTGATACTCCTATAAAAGATGCATATTATTTGAACAAAAAAATAAAAGATAGTAAATTAATTATTTATCCTAATGGATCACACTTTGTATATTTAGAAGAAGAAGAAATATATAAACTAATTTTAAAATACATAGAAAAAGAGGTATAAAACCTCTTTTTTATAATTTTTCTATTTCTTTTATATCAAGACCTGTATATAATAAAATCTTTTCAAATTCAACTTTATCTTTCTTCATTGACTTAGCTATCTCAAGTGCCTGATTATGTTTTCCATCTTCAAAACCGGCTTCTTTTCCATCTTCATATCCAGCTATTTTTCCATCTTCAAATCCAGCTTGTTTTCCATCTTCAAAACCAGCTATTCTTCCATCCTCAAATCCAGCTATTTTTCCATCCTCAAATCCAGCTATTCTTCCATCTTCATATCCAGACTCTCTTCCTTCATCATATCCCCCTTGATAATTAGAAATCTCTTTATCATAACTTTCACCAAAAGATTCTTCTTCCAATACATTTTGACTCTCTTCTAAGTAATCATTCATAATATCTATTTTACCTCCTATTTTCTTTGAGTTATCAATACTCATTTCATATAAAGCTAAAATAAATTTTTCTTTCTCATTTAAGCTTTCTATACCATTATCATAACATTTTTTATTAATTAATGGTAGATAAACTTGAATAATTACTATCTTATCAGTATATTTAACTTTTCCATCGTTAACAGTAAAAATTTTAATTGTATCTTCTGTATTATCTTTGTAATAAAAGTTATTAAAATTAATTTGAAGAACTTGTGTATATTTATAACTGCTCTTTAATTTTGATTTTTTAACATTTTTATTATAAAGTTTTAAAACGTATTCTAAATTTCTTTCAAAAATATAATCATGATAATTATTATTAATTTCTATATTTATATTAACACCATTTAAATCAGCAACATAATCCCCTCTCTCACCTTTTGAATAATACTTATCTTTGTTAAAATCATTTTGTGTAAGTTTTAAATTCTTTAAAAGTTCATCATAACTTACATCGACAAAATAAGAAATTAATTTTGCAGAATATTTCATTCTACTTGAATTCTGAAACATCGTCTTAAACATAACATCAGATATTATAGAAACTTTTTCACCTTCCTTTAACTCTCTTAGCTTAATAAAATGTTCTCCTGTCTTAACAATATCAAAACTATCAAGACTGTCTAAGTTATCACCTATAATTTTCATACTTCTCCTCCTTCTAATGAAAATTACCCTTTTTTATCCTTCATATATAATATTCGAGAAAAAAGTTGGTTTTTACGAAAAAATGTTAAATTTTGCAAAAAAAAATACAAATTTGTCAAAAATTTGCATTTTTTATGTAAACTTAATATTGAATTCCCCATATAACATGATGTTTAGCTTTATTACCGCAACATACACATTTATCATCTATCTTAGGTAAAGTATCATCTATACATCTAGATTTACAGCCATGTATTTCTTTAACTTTTTCTTCGCATTCTTTATTTCCACACCACATAGCATGAATAAATCCTGGTTGAGTTTCTAAAATATTTTTCATATCATCTAAATTATGTGCTTCAAAAGTAAGTTTATCACGTCTTTCTTTTGCTCTTTCATACATATCTTTTTGAATAGTATCAAGTAATTCTTTAACATATTTAACTATATCAATATCGCTTTTTTGTTCAATCTTTTCTCTTGTATCACGTCTAGCAAATACTATTTTATTTTCTTTAAGATCTCTTTCTCCAAGTTCTATTCTAACTGGTATACCATTTACTTCTGCTTCAGCAAACTTAAATCCAGGAGATTTCTCACTATCATCAACATATGCAGAAATATTACTTTCTTCTAAACTATCTTTTAAATTGTATGCCATATCTTTAATTTCTTCACTTTTTCCTATTGGAACAATTACTACTTGTTTAGGAGCAATTTTTGGTGGAAGAACAAGCCCATAATCATCACCATGTACCATTATTAAAGCCCCAATCATACGAGTAGTTGTTCCCCAAGATGTTTGATATGCATACTCTTCTTTATTTTCTTTATTTGTAAATTTAACATCATATGCTTCCGTAAACTTTTGTCCAAAATAATGAGAAGTACCAGCTTGTAAAGCCACCCCATTATACATTAAAGCTTCATTTGTTAAAGTATACTCTGCTCCAGCAAATTTCTCTTTTTCAGTTTTTATTCCTCTTATAGATGGTATAGCAAGAACATCATTAAAGAAATCATAATAAACTCCCATCATTTGATTAGTTTCTTTCTCTGCTTCTTCCCTGCTAGCATGAATAGTATGTCCTTCTTGCCATAAAAATTCACGACTTCTTAAAAATGGTCTAGTCTCTTTTTCCCATCTTAAAACATTACACCACTGATTATAAAGCATTGGTAAATCTCTATAACTTTTAACATGAGATTGATAATAATCACAAAAAAGAGTCTCACTTGTAGGTCTTATACAAAGTCTTTCTTCAAGCTTCTTACTACCTCCTTCAGTAACCCAAGCTACTTCAGGAGCAAATCCTTCAACTAATTCTTTTTCTTTATTAAGCATAGATTCAGGAATTAACAAAGGCATTTGACAATTAACATGTCCTAACTTTTTAAACTCTTTATCTAAAATACTTTGCATCTTTTCCCATATGGCATAGCCATTAGGTTCTATTGCAATACACCCCTTAACAGATGTGTAACTAGCAAGTTTAGCAGCCATAACAACATCTGTATACCATTTAGCAAAGTCAACTTCCCTAGAAGTTATACTTTTATTATCTTTTTCCATAATAACTACTCCTTTAAAAAAATCTCTTTATATAATTATTTAAAAATACTACCAATAGCACTAAAAACATCACTTGCAACTTCTGCATAATCTTCAAATGTATCAGGTATAGAACCAATTACACCCCCAGCAGTTCCAACAAAACCATCTTCACCTGCAGCATCTATAAAATCACTAAAGAACCCATCTTCGCTATCATATGTATACATATCATCTATTTTATTTGAAGCTGCCTCCATATAATATGACGAAGGTTTAACACCCATTAATTTTCCTCTTAAGAATTTAACATCTTTTTCATCTGAAAAACTATTAAATAGTTTTTCTAGGGAAATATTGTAAACTTCAGCATCACCAGTTTCAAAAACACAAATTAATTCACCATGAGGCCCCATATGAAGACTTTCAGCACCAGGATGATCAATAATTTTAGCTCCTACATATTTAAGACCCTCAGGTGTTACTTTATGAATCGATATAATAGACGGATTTTGACTATAAGACTGAGAAGTAATTATATACTCTTCCCCATTATATTTAGTAGTAGCTATACCTTGAGTAACATCAGGAATTTCAAACTCATCAACAACTTCAGCATTAAGTTTACCGGATTGAAAATTATTATTAATATAAGATGGTAACTCAAAACTATCTTTATCAATTTTAAATTTGACAAGTTGACTTTTTTTATTCTTATCCCTATTAAATGTTGCAATATATAAGTATCCATCATCATCATAAAACATAGTTGAATTTTTTCCCACATCAGTTATATCAAATACATCTATATTATTTTCTATAATAAAACCTTTATCATTAATGAAAGTATCTCCTTTAGAAAAATCAAAATAACCACCAAAAGATTTCATTGTTTGAAGTAAAAGATCAAACTTACCAGGTCTAAAATCAAGAGCCATTGTTTTACCATCATCATTTGAAACAAGTAAAACTCCAAGTTCCTCTATATAAGTTGTGCCACCTGCATGAGCTGTAGAATTCAATACAATATAACCATATTTTTCTCCAGTATTAATATCATATACATATAATCTTGAAAACTCTCTCTTACCAATTCTTTCATCATGATCATATGCAGACAACACCAACTTATCTCCTATTTGTGTAACACCCTGAACTTTATAACCACATTGTTCTATTTCTGAATAATCAACATTTGAATATTGATAATTTATTATCTCATCCATATTTTTGTATTCATCGTTTTTAATTTCATAAGATGAACCATTACCAAAAGAAAAAACTTCTATATTTGATGAAAGTGTACCAGAAATAAGATAAGAGGAATTTATCATTCTACTAACAGGAACTACATTTTTACTAAAATCAGCGGTGTTATTTAAATTATTAGAATAATCTATTCCTTTAATATTTAAACTAGTATTACCAAAAGTAGGACTACTAAAAGTACTTGAACCCATTATCTCACCTTACTTTTATCTAAAGCTGAAAAACTAAGTGTTTTATCTTTATAATCCATACTTATCTTATAAGAAACCTCATCATTTAATTCTGGAATTTCTTCTTTAATATCTATAACCGGAGAATAAACATATTTTGAATCACCTGGAATTTGTACATCAAAACTACCATCAGTAACAGGAACAGTTGAAATAATTCTTCCATCCTCTGCAATAAAAGCTAAAAACTCACTACTATTATTACAGAATTCAAAATTAGAAACTTCAACTTCTGCATCATAAGAAGTTAAACTATCAGTATCCTCTACCAAAACACTAGTATCACTTTGAATTTTACTTTCTTCTTTACTATTATTAACTCCACACCCTGTAAGAAGTATTGTACCAACTGAAGTAAACAACAAAATATTAGCAGTTAATCTTTTTAGAATAGGACTAACATATGTAATTTTTTCCTTCATAAATACCTCCATATTCTTTTAAAGTAAGTATTACATATACTTACTCATTGATTTCATCATTTGATTAATTTGTTTTTGATTAGGTTTTCTCCCCATTTGCATCATTAAATCTTTAATCATCGCCTCATTAATAGGCGGGTTTTCTTTTAAATATTTTTTCATAACATGACGAGATATTAAAAAACCTGCTATAGCACCAATAACTAAACTAACAACTATTAATATAATATCATGAACTATACTCATAAATTCATCTCCTTCTCTCTAATATTTTACTAAATTTTAAAGTATTCGTAAAGCTTTATTTTTTAAGCTTTAATTTAATTTCTCTAGGAACAACTTTACATGAATTAAAAAACATTTCCATAAAATCTGTATTAATTTCAATAAGTTTTCTATAAGATTCTGGAATACCCTTAAAAATACCAATAATAAAGTCTAAAAATCCATCTTCACATATTACGTCCCAAATATCAGACAAACTATAGTCTTCATAATTATAATACTTTTTATCCTCTTGGTATTTTTTATATGCCTGATCAATACTATTATAAACTTCCTGCTCACTTCTTGCATCTAATACTTCTTTTTTAGAATCAAAACTCTTAAGTAATTTTTCTATATCAGTCTCATAAATATCACAACTACCATTTTCAAAAACACATATTATTTTTCCATTATCATCAATATGAAGACTTTCCATACCAGGATGATCTATAACATTACTTCCTAAATAAGTAAAAGTATCATCATCTTCTCTATATACAGTTAAAATACTTTTAGCATTACTATAAGATTGAGAAGTAATAATATAAGAAGCACCATCATAAACTGTTCTTAAAACCCCTTGAGTATAATCAGGAATCACTCTTTTATAAACTATGGATGAATTAATTTCTTTATTATACCAAACGTCAACAACACCATCATTTTTATAATATCCATCACTAATATTATTTATTTCAAACTTAACTACTTCACCACATGATGAAACATCTTCATTAAAAGTAGCTACATAAACATAATCACCACATGCATACATAGTAGAATTACGCCCACATTCAGTTATATCTGTAACTGATATATCATTATCTATAGTCATATTATATTTCTTATCTATATCTTCTCCACTTAAATCTATAACAGTATTATTATCAAGTATTTTCTCTATTAAGATAATATTTTGAGGATTTAAATCAAAAGTAATAGTTTTACCATTATAAGCAGAAATATATAAAATACCATTACTTTTATCAAAACTAATTCCACCAACATGACTACAAGTATTAAGAATAATATATCCCTTTGACCTACCAGTTAAAGAATCATATAAATATATTCTTGAGTATCTTTGTTTATCATAACTATATTTCTGATCATAACAAGTTATTAAAACAGTATTATTAATCTTAGTAATACCCTGTACTTTAAAACCATTATTAATTATTTCTTCATAATTAATATTATTATATTTATCTTTTAAAGAACTTATTCTTTCTTCATCTTCTTCTAATTCTTCATGAGTAGAGTCATTTTCCTCTTCTAGCAGTCATTTACTCTTATCAAGTACTTTTGCCTTAACACCAAGAAAATTGTCCTTATAATCAAGTTCTATAGTGTATCTTATTTCATCACTTTCTACTTTAGGAATCTCCACATTAACTCCCATACAAGCTGATTCAACAATATAAGTATCATCAGGAATATATAAAGTTAGATCATCACCAGTCATTTTAGAAGTTTGTAAAACATTTCCATCTTTATCAATAAAAGATAAAAACTCTTCTGAATTATTACAATATATATAGTTATAAACATCTACATCACAAATACTCATATTAGAAGAAATATCTTCATTAATAGAAATATTATCATCATAATTTTTATTAATATTAGACCCAGTAAAAGCTATTAAACTAATACCAGTAGCTAAAGCAATAGTAGATTTAATTTTATTATTAATATATGTAACTTTATTCTTCATAATCCACCTCATAACTAAATTATAACACAATATCAAAAGAAAAGATTACTATTAGTAATCTCCGTTTTAAATAAATAGAACTAAGTATTAAACATATCTTTTAAAAAAAAGTAATCACCTAGTTCAAAATCACATACAAATAAATGATTATAAAAAGATAAACTTTTAAAAAAATAGTTATAATCTTTACTACTCTTAATTTTAATATAAGAGTTTTTTATTTCCATAGTAGTAATTTCTCCATAATAAAAATTATTAAATATATGAATATTACCTCTCTTACTATAAGGTAAATCTCTATGAAGTTTAATAAATAAATCTTTATCAAGTTCACTTTTTTCAATATTATTAACTAAACTATAAAGTATATTTTTAGCAAAACTTAAATTATCTTTTTTTAAATGATAAATTTGATTTAATATATTATAAATAGATTTAGGATAATCTTTATACAATGAATAATAATTATCATTTATATCAAAAACTAAAAAAGTTCTCATAACATCACCAATAATAGTGTATATTACAAGAACTAAATATTTTGTCGAATTATTTTATTAAAGACTCTACTTTTTCTTCTAATGTATCTATATCAAAGCCATATTTCTTAAGTACATCTTCTACTTTTCCACTAGCACCATATTCTTCAAGTGAAATAATATATTTATCATTAAATATTATTCTATTCCAATCTACTTTTCTAGATTTTTCAATTACTATCTTTCTCTTTTCAACTGGAATAATAGAATCTATGTATTCATCTGATTGCCTCATAAAGATACCAAGTGATGGCATAGAAACTACTCTTAAATCAAATCCTTTTACAGCAAGTCTTTCAGCCACTTCTATAGCAGAATCAACATCTTCACCAGAAGAAATAAGTATTCCATCAAAACCTCTTTGTTCTTCTCTAACAATGTAACCACCCTTTTTTACATTGTTAATACTTGTTTTTTCAAATGTTCTTGTTTTATTTCTAGAAAGAACAATTGCTGAAGGTTTTACATCAGTCATAATTGCTTTATAAGTACCAATTACTTCATTACTATCACAAGGTCTATAAGTATTTAAATTAATTATATTTCTTAAAGAATTCAATTGTTCAACTGGTTCATGTGTAGGTCCATCTTCACCAACACTTATTGAATCATGAGTAAATATATAAACTACTGGTAAATTTTGAAGTGTTGCCATACGTATAGCTGGTTTTAAATAATCACTAAATGATAAGAATGTTGAACCATAAGCTATATAACCAGAAAGAGCAAGTCCATTAAGAATAGACCCCATAGCATGTTCTCTAACACCAAAGAATATATTTCTTCCAGAATAATTATCTTTAGAGAAATCTCCTCCATCAACATAATTTTTACATGATGAGAATAAATCTGCACTTCCTCCAAATAATAATCTAGAATCTTTTGAATATGCATTAAGTACCTTACCACCAATAGTTCTAAGTGGATCATCTTTTTCAAGTTCTAAATCAAGTGAATTTAAAGTAATCTTTTTCTCATCTGACATTAATTCATTTAAGAATTCTTTATCAACCTCAGATAACTTTTCAACTTTACTTTCAAAATCAGAAACTAAATTACAACATCTAGCATTAATAATATATCTAAAATCTTCTAAAGCTTCAGTAGAAACAGTAAAAGGTATATCACGAAGTCCAAGTTTTTCTTTTATAGAAGAAATATCTTCTTTATCAAGTGGTTTTCCATGACAAAGATTTGTTCCTTGTAATTTAGAATATTGACCAATAATAGATTTAACTTCAATTAATGTTGGTTTATCACTATTTTTAGCTTGTTCTATAGCCGAATTTAACATAGATAAATCTTCTGAATTAATAACTTCTATTGTATTCCATCCCATTCCTTCATAAATAAGACGAATATTATTATTAGATGAAAGACTTAGTTTACCATCTAAACTAATATCATTAGAATCATATAAAACTATTAAATTATCAAGTTTAAGATTTCCAGCAATAGATGCAGCTTCATAACTAACTCCTTCCATCAAATCTCCATCACTACATAAAACATACACATTATAATCCAAAACATCATCTTTAGAATCAATTAAACTATTAGTATGTTTCTCTGCCATAGCCATTCCTACAGCAGAAGCTATTCCTTCACCTAATGGTCCAGTTGATATATCAACACCAGGTGTAACCCCATATTCTGGATGTCCTGGAGTCTTTGAATCTATTTGCCTAAAAGCTTTTAAATCATCAAGCGTAATATCAAATCCAGCCATATATAATGTTGAATATAAAAGACTAGAAGCATGACCAGAACTTAAAACAAAACGATCTCTATTATAGAATTTAGGATTATTAGTATCAAATCTTAAATGATTAGCATAAATACTATAAATAATAGGTGCAGCACCAAGTGCTATTCCAGGATGCCCACTTCCAGCTTGATCAATCATATCAATCGCAAGCATTCTAATATTGTCTACAATCTTCATTTCATTTATAGGTTCTAATTCATTATCCAAAGTACTCATAAAATCACTCCTTGTGCTTCTATTATACATGTTTAAAGAAAATATTTCAACAAAAGAAAGAAGTAACAAACATATACTAAATTACAATAAAGAAAAACTCGCCTCTTATTTAAGAAACAAGTTTTAAATTAATTAGTAACTTTCTTTTTATCAGTAAATTGTTTATTACGATAATCTATTAATCTACTACTAAAGACTTCTTTACGATTAAGTAAAAAGTTTAAATCTAACATACATTCAGATATTTCTATATCAACAAGATTCTTATAAATCTCATTTATATTTTCTGATAAAGAATTTATTCTAGAAACATAGTCATCATACTCACTATTACTAATAGAAAAATTAGCATCATCTAAAGCTTTTGTAGCTAATTCAAATATTTCATTAGAAAGTTTATTAAAATCATCAATACTATCATCTTTATAAATATATTTAATTTTATCTAAATCAGATAATCCACATAAATAATTAAGTTTATATGTAATTGAAACAATCTTGTCAAACTCCTTATTATCAAAATACTCTATTAACTTATCTTTGCAAATATTGTTATACCAAAAAACCAAATAATTAAAAATCTTTTCTTTTAACTCAGAATTACTAGTTAAAACACTACTTCTAAAATTTTCAAAAACAATTTTTTCATATTCTTTATAATCCATATAACTACTCCATAAAAAACCTAATATTTTTAATCATCTGAAATATAACACGTTTTAATGTATCCGAATTATTTTCTATTATTAAAGTATCACCAGTAATTGAACCAATAACTATATCATTAACATCATTTTTATTAATTAATAAATCATATTCAGTATTATCAATGACTTCGTTCCAAATAGATATATATGTTTTATTATCAATATTAATAAAATAACTCTCTTTCATTATTTATCCTCCATATTAGAATAGTACTTAATAATAAAATTTGAAGCAATTTGAGTAACAGATTTATAATTATTTTCTGAATCATATTTTTCTAAGTTAAGTAAATTAATAGCATCTAAGTATGCATCTTTTACATCTTTATTTAATGTATTACTATCAATAAAATCACCTATACAAAATAAACTTGTCATAGCTGCATAATATTGAGTTTCAATATTTTCATTATTTATGTTATATTTTTTTAAAATTTTATATTCTTCTTTCATATTATCACTCCATATTCATTGCAAAGTTATTTGGATCAATATTAAATTCAGTAGAACTTTTCTTTAAGAAAATATAGAATTGTCGTACTTTTTGTACTTTTGTAAAATTATACATAC
This sequence comes from Caryophanales bacterium UBA7476, assembly GCA_002477275.1. Taxonomy (GTDB): domain Bacteria; phylum Bacillota_I; class Bacilli_A; order RF39; family UBA660; genus CAG-417. The sequence continues at coordinate 5,894 of DLOU01000015.1, read as the reverse complement.
TATTCTGATTTTCCCACAGTTTATAATATTCAAACGCTTTATCAACTGCTTTTGCTCTTAATGAATTAAATGATTCTTTACCACTATTACGAGGTTCAGCTCCATAGGCAAGAACTCCATCTATAGTAGATGCAAATTGAGGAAGTTCACCAAACTCAATATCTTGTACCTCACCTAAACAAGAAGAGAAAATATTATAATATTTATATAAATTTTCTTTAGAAGAGTATATAACTAATGATTCATCTCTAGTAAATTGTGTAGTATCATATACATTACCATTATAACAAGCTGTTTTAAAATAATATCCTAATCCCTCAGCCTTACATTTATTCATAAAAATAGGTAAAATTTTATATAAAGTATCTAAATCAATATTTGCATATAATCTCTCAGTAACATTATTTTCTTGAACAAAATTAGAAGTACAAACATGTAAAAAAGCATTAGATTGTTCATTTAAAAGTTGAGATGAGTCAAAAATATATTGTATACTATTTTTCTGTAATCGAACAGAAACATCTTTTCTACCACATATTTTAGAAAAATAATTTTTACATGTTTCAACAGAAGGTAACTTTTTCATCGAATTGTTTCCTAAAGATGTAACAATACTATATACTGTACGAGAATGAGATGCTTCATTGAAGACTAAGGCATCATATAATTTTTCAATTTTCTCATAATCACTTAATGGATCAGTAAATTTACTTAATAGTTCATCAGTATTTTGATAACCATAATTATTATTTTGTTTCTTTGTAAAAATTGATTTAACTTTATCAAATAAACCAACTTTATCAGTAGGTGAAATCTTTTGCTCAATTTGTGAAACAATACTTTCAGCCTTAGTAAAATCATCATTAATAAAGCAAGATACTAAATCATAGTAAGCACCTTCATATGCATAATAATCAATTATATCTTTAAAGAACTTCGTTTCATGATTAACAAAACAATTAAGTAATATATCACCACCATAATCTGGATAAACAATATTTAACTGATTTTCTAATCTTGACCATAATTCATTATATGCACGATTAATACTAGCACCTTCTAATGTTGAATTATAGTAATCCAAATCAAATGTTTTCGAAGCTAAATAATCAGCCAAAGATTTATTTAGTTTCATACTACTTAATCCATTTTGATAAAATTCAGTCATTCCCTCTACTAATCTTTGATTTCCATTACTATCAAAAGCATAAGAACTACTTAAAGTAGATAATTTTCTAATAGCTAAACTAAAGAAAAAGTTTAAATCATTCGAATCTTTAAAATAATAATTTCCATTTACATCTGCAAATTTAAGTGTATTTCTAGACATATTATTTGCATTTAATGCATTGTACCATTCATTATCAGATAAAATATTAATTTGATTTAAAACATAATCAATCGCATCAGAACCAAATGCACCATCAAATATATCATGAAGATTGTTAGAAACTACTTCTTTTGTATTATAGTACTCATTATTATATATTAAAGCAGCAACATCATTATTATTTAAATTAAAATTAGCAAAAGAAGATGATGTATTTGAACTATTTGTATCTAAACCAATATTATTAAAATTGGATGATGAATATTTAGATGCATCAACTTTCTTTCCAAATAATAATCTTATTTTATCTCCAAAATTAAGATTAGCAGAATTTTTAAGAATATTCTTTTCTATAAGATCTAAATAATTATTTATAGCAGTTTTATTTGATTCAGTAATATTAAGCATAGTCATCATATTATCATAAGTACCAACTCCACCATACGAATCAATAAAACTTCTTAAAAATGATACATTATTAGATGCATAAGAACTCAATAAATAATTATTATTTCCATAAACTATATCCAAAAGTTGATCAACTTTTTCCCATACTTTAACGCCAAATTTTCCATAAACAGAATTATATATTTTCCTATCAGAAATTTTAGAAGATAAATATTCAGTTAATACTTCATTAGCAAAGTCAGTATTCATTCCATTACTTAAGAACTCCCTAATACCAGTAACTTTATATTGAGAACCATTATATAATATTTTTTTACCACTTACTTCGGAAATCTTATGAAGATTTTCATGAATTGCAGTATGTAAATTAGCAGAAGCTGGAAGAAATAAATGACTATCATGATCAACAAAACCTGCAACATTTCCTGAAAGATTATGTTGAGCAAGAACATTTTGCCATTGATCTTCAGGTACTATATTCATAGAAGATAAAATTGAATCCAAATTACTCGCACCAATAACAGAATCAAATTCATTATGAAGTGTAAGTGATAATTCATTAAAATCAAATGGTTGAGTATAATCATTTAATCCTGCTTCCGAAATAAGTAAACTCAAATCATCATTATTAAATAACGTATTTTCTGAAACAGAAGTATAGTCAATTCCATTATTATTAATTTTTGTACCATTATAAAACATTGCTAAAGCAGTATTAAAAGAAACTCCTGCTTTAGATGAATAATCATAAATACTTTTTAAATCATTAGAAATTTGTGAGATTTCTTGATCAGATAAATTTAAACTATTAGGTTTAGAATCCTTTATTTGATATTCAATATCTTGTTGAGTAACATTACTATTAAAATCAATATCAATATTGTCATTTACATATGAAGTTTTTTCAGATTGAGACATATATCCGCCATGATCGTTAAAAATAGAATCAATATCAGTATTAGATTTCATTAAAACACTATTATTAGAATTAGTAGAATAATTCATTGCTAGAGAAGGAGAATTCAATAAACCTCCACTTGAAGCACCAAGAGCCCAAGTATATATATCATCGCCTAAAGAATCTTTATCAAATACTTTTGCGTTTTCATCAACTCCAGTTAATTTTAGTAATCCCCTATCAACATAATTTTGAACAAATTCTTCATTTCCTTCTTTAATAGCTGAAGCAACCCAACTTTTAAATCCAGTTACTTGAACTTCAGATAAACCAGGAATAGCACCAAGAAATCTTTCCAAAGTAACTTCAGAGATTCCACTAAGTGTACCATAAAAATAAGCCTGAGAATCAGTAACACCATAATTCAATTTTGCATTCTTTATAGATCCACCTGCTGCTGAAGCAAAAAAACTTAATTTTCCTAAAGCTGGATTAAGCATACTTAATAATATACTAGGAGCCATAGTTCCAACTGAACTACTTAAATCATATTCATACTTTAAAACACCATATTGAGAAAGTAATTGAGCAGTATACATAGTTTTATAATCAAATGCATTATAAGAATCATTATCTATCCAGCCAAACAAATTATTAAAGTACCCATTAAATCCATCAGTTCCACCCTCATAAATAGTTGAAAGTGAGTTAGTTAAATCATCAGAATCAATCCATTCAAATGCTTTAATAGCCTCCTCTAATTCATTAATATCAACATTATAATTATCTGGAATATTTTTTATAATTAATTCTTGAAATAAATCTACACCATCAATACTCATTCCATCCAAAAGAGTAGATAATTCAGAATAAGTTATATTACCATTATGACTATTTTGATATTTTTTAATTTTATCAACAATCTTTTTTGTATCATTTTTAGAAAACTTATTTTTATCTAATGAATCATAAAATTCTTTATATCCTTTAAATCCTTCATATTGAGCCATATAATCAGCTAAATCCGACTCTAAAAAGTTATAAGCTTGTCCTAAACCTTTATTAGCCATTGCTGAATAAATATCATTATAATTATTATCTGGCTGATCAAACTCAACACCTTTTTCATTATAAGAATATATTAAAAATCTATAAATCTTATAAAATTCGGCATATTCAGAATCACTTGCCATTTCTTTAAGTATAGGTTCATCTATCTGTATTGCATTAAATTGCCAATCTTTAACAGCAGGTGGTACACTAGGATATCCAGCAAATAATTCATCTATATCATTCCTAGTTAATACACCATTTCTAACCAATTCTTCTAGTTCAGATAATTGACTACCTAAATCATCTTTATCTAAAGAAGCTATAACATCTTCTTTCCACTTATTAGGATCAAAGTTTTTATAATCCTTACAATCTATAATAGACTTCCACCATAACTCTTTTTTTGCTTTATTAATATTTACTATAGCACTTTCTATACTAATAATATCGCCCATCTCACTATATAAAGTATTACTAATTAAAAAACAAAAATCTTGTTTAGATAATTTACATAATTCTTCACGTGATTTACCAAGAAATTCAGATGGATCAATATTATTATCCATTAAATATTTCAAAACATCTTCTACTGAAAAGAAATCTTTAGCAGAAATAATATCTTGAATATACCTATCACTTAAATCTTGAATCATTTGAGAAACAGAATTATAATCAGATGAATCATAACCCGCAGATTCCATTAATCCTTTATATAAATCAATCATTTGGTTTAAAGCATCTAACTGATTATCATATTCTTCAGTTTTATCTTCTAAAAATTTCAAATATTCGTCGCTACCAAACTCACATCTAGGCATTACAATTTCATTTGAAGTAGTAGAAATATTGCTCATACTATTCATATAATGATTTAACTCTAACATACTCATTTGTGATGTATCAACAGTATCAACTGCCTCAACTTCATAATTAGATGAATAATCTTTTTTCTTAAAATTAAGTAAATCCACCATAGCAGACTCATCTATCAATTGAAGAAAGTCGTATTCACGTTCTTTTCCTTTACCATATTGTTTCATAGCATTTTTTATATAAATATAAGTGTTTTTTGAAAGATTATCATATAATATTTGTTCGTTTTCATTATCAATAGAAACATCAGCGGAATTAAAATTTAAAGTTTCAACATTTCCATTAGCACCATTATAACTAGAAGAAACATTTCCAAAATTAGAAAGAACTTCTGTATAATCTGTAGAAGAATTGTTAGTAGAAAAACTACTAGTACTATTATTACTTTTAGCTGAAATATTTCCAAAACTAGAACTATTAAAACCAGATACACTAAACTTAACCATTTAATCACCTATTTTCTATTAAAATAAATTTTACACATAAGGACTTAATCTAACACTATAAACATCCACATTTCCATTATTTCGAAGATAATTCAAATCTAGTTCACACTCAGAAATAATAATTCGAGAATCTTCTAAAAAAATTGGACTTACTTTTGAAATATAAAAATTTAACTTTGAAATATAATTATCATAATCCTTATTAGTAAATGAATAATTGGAATTTGATTTTAATTCAAGAGCTTTGGAAAAAATTTCATCAGATAATTTACATATTTCTTGAAAATTATTATCTATGTAAGTATGTTTTACTTTATTCAAATCATTTAATTCACAAACATCAGATATATTTTTTAGAATCAAATTAATCTTTTTTTCATCTTTTTCTTCAAAAGCTTTTTTTAAATCTTCTTCATAATTAACCGAAAACCACGACATTAAAGTTGAATAGATTTTTTTCTTTAACTCTTCATTACTAGTTACTATAGCATTTAAAAAATTTTCTTTAATATTATTATAACAATCACTATAGTTCATGGGAAACCTCCATATTATATACTATAAATAGTATACATTTTTTTTATAAAAAAAGCAATAAAATGGTAAGCCACATTACTAAAAAAAAGAAAAAGGATTAATTATTTCCTTCTTCTGCTTTTTGTTTTTCTAATTCATCAACTGTTATATACGTTGATAGATTTGGAATCACATCACTTGCTTGTACAGCAGGTGTTGTAGTTTCCTCTGCCTTTTGTCTTTCTAATTCATCAACTGTTATATATGTTGATAAATTAGGAGCAGAAATTCCACCTTCTTCAATTGCTTTCTGTTTTTCTAATTCATCAACTGTTATATATGTTGATAGGTTTGGTTCTTCTGCACTCTT
>DLOU01000061.1 GCA_002477275.1 Caryophanales bacterium UBA7476 | reverse complement strand
ATTGTTACCATAATGAGCAGTTGGTCCATTGTTTAAATCTTCTTTATATATTAAATTTGAAAGTTCCATATTATCTTAATATCCCTTGAATTTGTTTCTTCGTCATAATGACCAACTAATACCTTATCAATAAAGTCACCCACAATTTCAATATCAAGTTTATCTATATGTCTGTACTTCTTAAAGATGTTCTTTTTAGTTTTTAATGTTTCTTTTTTTGCAGTAGTAGAAGATATATCTTTTTTTATTATTTTTATTCTATCTTCTAGTTTAGCAGTATCATCTTTATATTTATTCATTAAAATTAAAAACTCTTTTTCTGGAAGTATCCCAGAAGTACGATCTTCATATAGTCTTTGAAAATAGGAACTTTTATTTTGTAATTCCTTATTAATATTATTTAATTCTTTTTCTAAAGTTTTAATTTTGTCCTTAAACAAATCTTGTTCTATCATATCTTCATTTAAGTTATTAAGCTCTTTTTCATCATAAAATCTGTTAAGTAAAACATTAATTTTTTCTAATACCAAATTATGTAATTCTTCTTCTTTTAAATATTTCTTATTATCACAATTAGACCATTTTTCATTTTTATCTTTACAACACAAATAACTAAATCCTGATTCTTGTTTTTTGCCACACTTACAAAAAACTCTATTACAATTCATACAAAATACTTTATTATTAAAAGCGTGTACTTCGCCATTTTGCTGGCTTCGTGATTTTTCTTTTAATCTTTCTTGAACTGTGTACCAAATTGTCTTATCAATTATTCCTGTATGTGTATCATTTTTTCTTATTCTGTCTTCATCATCATTATAAACTACTGTATGATTTTTATAGCTTACCGTAGTCGTTTTAAATTGTACCATATTACCAATATAAACTTCATTTTGTAATATACTTTTAATTGTTTGACTAGACCATTTTAGTTTTCTTCTAATATTAATTTTGAAATCCAAGTCAACATCAATATTATCAACAGCTTTTTTAATCATAAAGTAAAACTTTTCTTTATTGATGTTCTCTTTTAAAGTTATTTCGAATTGATAATCAATGACGTGTGTTCTATCAAGTTCTTCCGTTAAGGTAGCAATACAAGTAGCAGTTTTAGGTATTATATCTTCTTCATTTAATAAAATAAAATCTTCCACATTAAAATTATTAATATCTAAATTATCTTTTTCACTATAATAAATTTTAGTTCTATTTTTTGAATATCTTTTTAAAGTAATATCACACTTATTATTAAAACTTAATTTATCAGTAGTTATGTAATTAAAACTAATCAAATTATTAAGTATCTGTGTTTCATTATTACAAAGATTAATATTAATAATATATGTACCAGCTTTTTCTATATAATCATAGTCTAAATATTCTTTTATTAAAGGTATTTGCAATTTACTACCGTGCATTTTCTTATATTCAAGAGGACTAGGTACTTTTTCTTTGTTCAAGTTATTAGCAATTTTTTCTAAACCGTCGCCTTTCATATAATCATCAAAAATTCTTTTTACAACTTCTGCAGCTACCGGATCAGGTATTAAATGATTATTATTTTCCGGATCTTTAATGTATCCATATTTTGAAAAACTTGCCGTGCACTCGCCAGCTTTTCTTTTAGATTTAAAAGTTTCACGAATATTAAGTGAAGTATCTTCTAAATACCACTCATCTGTTAATCCTAATATTTGACTTGTTTTTTTTGTCTCTCTTTTAGTATTATCAATTCTATCAACTGTTGTAAGAAATCTTACATTCCATTCGTGAAATAAGTTATGTATATATTTTTCTATAAGTTCAGAATCTCTTGCAAATCTAGCTTGTGTTTTACATAAAACTATATCAACATTTCCAGCTTTGCACTCATCAATCATTTTATTAAAATTTGGACGTGTACTATCAGCACCAGACCAATCTTCATCATTATAAACACCAACAATTTGCCAGCCTTCATTTTCTGCATATTCCCTTAACATTAATTCTTGATTTTTAATACTTTTTGATATTTGTTCTTTTGTTAATTTATCACGATCTTCATCTGATAATCTTAAATATAACACCACCCTTACTAATGTTTTAATAACACTATTTTTTATACTTTGTAATTTACTCATAAAAATAACATCTCCTTATTTTTAATCATAAATCCAAGCTCAAAAAAATTATAACGCGCTTTATCCAAAATTACAGCCCCCAAGCATACGTTTTTCATTTCTTTTTATATAATTAAAATATTTCTTATTAAAAATAGTTTTTAACTCTTGTTCCGTAGGATTAGTAGTCCTAGTAATAAATTCTTCACTATAATTAAAATTAGTTTTTTTCTTTTCCTTTTTATTCTTCATTTTTACCCCCTTAAAGTAAAAAAGAACTATGATAGTCCTAATCTAATTTATGAGAAAAAATATGATTTGATACAATACCATAGTTCTTTTAACATTTATTTTTATTCAAATTGTTAAAGTATAATCATCATATAAAGATACATTTTCATAAGGATAATATTTTTCTTCCATATCAAAAAATTTGTTGAAATTATCAACAAATCTACGGCCTTTTGAAGATATCAATTTTAATGTTTTATCAACACTTTTAATATCAGTTCTCTTATACCAATCTATTAGACTATATTTATCATCAAACTCATCATCAATTCCGATTCCTTTACTTATAACGTGCTTTAATAAGTCTTTTTCAAAGTTATTATTAGATAGTTCATTAACATAAACATCTAATAGTGAAAATATTTTTATTTGATAATTTAATCCATTTTTTATATAAATAGTTTTATCATCTTTATCATAAGAAAATTTAGTATCTAAATTATCACAATATTTAATCTTATAACCGTCTGCATACATAGCTTTAACAAACGAATTATAAATATTATTATAATTATTTTGAAAAAGCGCAGGATATTCAAAATGTTTATAATCTTTTAAAGTCATAGATGTATCTTTACAATCAAATAATTCAATAATATTTAATCCTTTAAATTCTTTATGATGTAGAGTAATACTTTTATCATTAGGATCATTATATTTTTGTAGTTCATCATTAGTTAGATTATCCAGCAATTCTACACGTTCATCATTTCCATTTTTAATACTTACATAAACATCATTGTTAGGCGAAAGTATATTAATACCTTTAGCGTCATTTGAAATAGTAAATCCATTTTTTATATATTTTTGTTTAGTAGCTAGGTCTAAAAAGTTTGGATATTGATAATCAACTAATAATGTATTAAAAAAAGAATAATTACTATAAAAAGTAATATTATCAATTAATCTTTTAAAATCCATATTACTTTTGTAATTATCCAAAATTTCTTTCTCTATATTTAACGTAGTAGTTTTAATTTTATCAAATTCATTATTAGCAGTATAATTACTAATTTCTTTTAATTTATTTATTATATCTATAATTTACACCCCCTTTAAAAAGCATAAAAAAAGACTAACTTATGCTAGTCAATTCTTCATATTTCTTTTTTAGCTTACTAATATTATTATTTATATCAACAATAATATTTTCAAATATATAATCTAAAGTATTGTTAATAATATCATTTTTCAGTTTTTCATTATAAGACAATGCTTGTTCTTTATCAGTAGTTTTATTACCATATAAATTTTGTAATACATCATTATTTATTAAATTCTTAATAGACATATAAGTAATGAATTTATTATCGTTTTTAAAAGTATAAATATAGAAAAAATAATCATCTTTAGTTATTTCTTCAGTTTTAATCATCTCGCCACTCATAGCAGTTTTTTCTTCATTAAATATGTAATCTAGTTCGCCATTTATTACTTTGCGTTCAAATTCTTTCATTTCATCAACAGAATCAAATTTTGGCCCGTCATCTTTGTTCCATTCTAACAAATTGACTACATCATTAATCCGGTTTAATTCTAATAACTTACTTTTTATATCAGCATAAATGTTGTTTTCCATAATTACAGCTCCTTGAAAACATAAATTGTCGTTTTTAAGTATAATTATCTTACTTTATAACTAGCTTAAAGTCAACGAATAATCGTAATTTTCTATTTATTATTATACACACTAATTATAAAAAAAGATATATAATTCATAAAAATAAAAATAGTCCTATACCAGCGACTATTTACAATCTTTACTGTATTGCAATAAGGCAGTGCAATAATCGGTAAAGTAAAATGGTTTAACAGCCAGTTCATCACTGACAATATAATTGTATCACTTAATAATTAATCATGCAAGACTAATCGAAAAACTTTACAATATGTATTTTATAAAAGATTATCCATAAAGATAATCTTAATTTAAAAAATATATTTTACTTGTATCAATCATTATTTCATATTTATTAGAATTATTTTTATTAATATAACCAGTTATTTCATCACTTTGACCCAATACTAATGATTTTGATGACACAACTTCTAATGTATCATATATATCATTAATATCTTCTGATGTAATATTTGAATCCATAACTTTCAATATACTTTCTAAAATTATTTGCATATCTTCGTATGTATCAACCGTTATATAAATTCTGAGATCACTACTTTCAGTTGGATAATCATTACTAACTCTATAATTAACAATATCCATAGTATAATTTCCGATTGTACTTTGTTTAGCTAATGCACCGTTAAAAGCATTTAATCTATATTCTGTACGATAATATCCACTTTCTTTATCTTGAATATCAATTTCAATCGAATTAGATATTTTCCTTGATGAATTTTCATTGTATTTACTAATAAAAGTATCAATGATGTAATATTTATCTTTTGTTTCTTCTGAATTATTGATTTCTTTCTTTTCTTCAGGTGTGTTATTTTGCGATAAATCATTAACAAACATTTGTGGAATTGATATTATAATTAAGACAATTATTAAATAAAACCACCATTGTTTATATATTTTTTTCTTCATTAAGAATTCCTGCCTTTCAAAAATATTATATCACAAGAAAATAAACTTTTCACATCAAATTAATCATACAAGACTAAATCGTTTATTACTTATTATTTTTTTAACAAAGTCAATATATAAGTTTTTATTTTGTATAATAATATTTCTAAAGTTTTAACATCTATAATATCTTCACTAGATAAAGAATTTTTAACTACATCTAATATTTCATCAATTTCACAAGAAAAATAGTTATCTGTTTTTTCTAGATTAGTTTTTACTTTATTTAAAAATATTTCATATTTCATTTTTGCACCCCCTAAAATAATTTTTTCAAAATGTAATAAATAACATTAGTAGCTATACTATTACCAGCTTGTTTAAATAATTGTCTATTAGAAATACCAACACTTTTTGCTTTATAAAAATCTTCATCACTAAACCCCATAAAACGCCAAGACTCTAAAGGACTGATTTTTTTCACAAAAAAACAATTATCCTTATAGATAATCATTTTACTTGTATCTTCAGTAGAGTTAGCGGTTAATGTGGGACAATATCCATTCATAGACCAAAGTCTAGCAGTTTGATTATATTTAGATGAAGTATCACGTCCACAATGATTTTTACCGTCTATAAATCTATATAGATTAATAATGTATTTTCTTCTTCTATCTTTTAAATTCTTACACACTAATTTACTATTTTTAGTATAATTTTTATTTTCTGCAAAGCTATGCAAATCAAAAGGGACTTTCTCTGATAAAACTAAATTAGGATCAATTTCTTTTTCTAATAAATCTTTAAGTCGTAATTTTAGTTTAATTTTATCTGGAAAATAATATAAATAATTCCCTTTGATAGCTACTAAAAAATATCTTTCTCTATTTTGTGGAGTACCATAATCTAAAGCTGTTAATACGTGATCGTATAAAGAATATCCTAAACTTTCTAAATCTTCTTTAAATAAATTAAGTGTTTTTCTCATTTTAACATTAGTAATAGCAGCCACATTTTCAAATATAACAACTTTAGGAGGATCTTTTACTTCTTTTAAAAATTGTATCATCTTCCAACCTAAAGATGATCTAGTATTACTATTAAAATCAAATCCGCGACGAACACCAGCCATAGAAATATCTTGACAAGGAAATCCACCGATCCAAATATCGCAATAAGGTAAATCAGCACCATTAATTTTAGTTATATCCCCAAGATTTTTATTAGGATCTTGATTGTGAATAGCACAATAACTTTTAATAGCGTATTTATCTACTTCACAAAAAAACACAGATTCATAATTATTTATAACACCATTATCCTTTAATCTTTTAAATGCCATTTCTGGACTACCTATACCACTAAAGAAAGTACCGACCTTAACATTTTCTTTATCTAACTTTATAATAGGATAATTAAAATTAAAAAGATTGACAGTAGGATTATTAACTATCATTATTCTTTTTCTTTCTAGTCGGATTTGCTTTTTTAGTAGGTATAGATTTAGGTATAGGTTGTTCTTCTTTAAATAATTCTTTTTCTATTCTAAAAGTATCTAAATCAAATATTTCAAGCTTATAAAAATCTTTATGTTTAACCTTAATATTATCAATAACTTTATACTTAATAGGATAATCTTTTATTTGTTTTAAATTACTCTTAACTGGATTCATACGTGCCATTAAAAATAGAGCTTCGCCAAACTTAAAATTCATAAGTTCATCTGGCGTAAGTAAATCTCTACCAGTTAAGGAACTATCAGAAGATAAATGAAAATCAGCTTTACCATATCTATTAGATGATGAAGTTCTAGTAGTTAGTATCGTATATTTTCCGATACGATTTGAAATTTCACGAGCAGTCTGATACTCATTTGTCAGTAAATAAACAAGATTCATATTTGCTTTGATAGTAGCCGCTTGTTCTTTATAACTTTCTTGAAGTTGTCCGAAGTCTTGAATTACACTATATATACGTATCTGTCTTGATCTTGCTACTGTTAGTTTTTTAGAAAATTCTGGAATATGAATTGTATTACATAATTCTTCTAATATAAAATTAACTCTAATAGGTAAAGTACCTGCCTTAGTTTTCTGTGCTTCTTCAACTAATGTTTGATACATTTGATTAAAAAACAATGTTCCTACAAAATGACGAGAAATCTTTTCATCTGGAACAATTAAGAAAATAGCAGTTTTTTTCTTGCCAATATCTTTTATATTGAATGAAGTTCTACTTGTAATATAACTAACACCAGTATCCCCAAAAACTCTTAATTTTGAAGCTAGAATTGAAAATATAGTAGCTCTAGTTTCGCCACGTGCAAAATTACCAGCAGAATATAAATTTTTAGCAGTACTACCAAAGGGACGATCATCAAAATATTTATCTAGTGAATTCTGATCGCCATACTTTTTACCGCCGTGTTCTACAAGTAAATTATATATAGAATGAAAATGTACTTGATTTTCATTTTTACAATCTTCAATTAAAGCAAGACATAAAGCACTTAACACCGAAGAAGATGATTCTTGCCAATACTTATCACGACTATTAACTTCTTCACATATAGCATTTGATAAGTCATTAATAGTTTCACTCTCTTTTTCAAAATTGTTTTCTTTATGATATTCATAAGCTAAAGTAAGAGGATTCCAAAAATCACTATTTGAAGTATCCCTTAAATTAATAACTTTAATATCATATTTTTTTCTTTTTAAATAATCATAAGTAGTCTTATATAATTCGCCTTTAACATCATTAATAATCATTGATTCCCCAGCGTCAGCAAGATTAAATATTAAAGGAAATATTACACTTGCAGTTTTACCAGATCCCGTGTTTCCAATTATTAATGAATGATTTGAACTAGTATCTACATAGTATTTATTATTTTCTATTGCAACAACCATTCCACCTGATTTATTATCTTTTCCAAATTTCCAAGTAGTAAAATGGTCTTTAATTTCTTTCATAGAAGCAAACTTGCTACTACCAAACTCATTACTTTCAACTCGTTTAGGAATACCATTAACAGAGTTAGAATTTCTAATCTTAAAATTATATTTATAATATAATAAAAGTAAAATAAAAAAGAATTCCATAAGCAGAATTCCCATAATCATATTTCTATCATTTATAATAATCTTAATTAATTTAACTATATTAAAGGTAAAATCAAATTTAAAATTATTTTGAATTGCATTAATGAAGTTAGGAAGAAAAAATATGATTGCTAATAGAGTAATAATAACTACTATAATATAGTTAATATATTTCTTTATAACAATAACCCCCTTAAATTTCTTTTCCTTGTAGTTCCTTTTCTATAATCTCTAATAAATAAGCTTCTTCCTTTTTATTTTCACTTTCTAAAAAGTCATTAGCTTTTTTTATAAATTGTTTAAATTTAAGATTTTTATAAAATGATTTGTTTTTATAATTATCATATCTTTTTTTAGAATATCCAAAATGAGATAGAGCTTTGTAAAAATCAGTAGCATTCATATCTTCGCGACCACGATTAACACTCATAAATAATAGTTCAGCGTCGTAATTTAGATTAGAATTTTTAAGCCATTTATTAAGTAGTTTCTTGATATCACTATCAGACAAGTCAGCTAATTTTCCTAATTTATATAACTCTGAAGCATATTTAAAAACTGTTGATTTCTTTTTTACTGGTGCACTTTTAAAATTAATATTCATTATATTAACTTTTAAAAATTCTTTCTGACGTTCTAAAAAATCTTTAGAATTATAAACTTTAAAATTATATAAAATATCATTACCAATTTTTGAATATAAACGTTTCATTTTGTTTTCTATATATTTGTTATCTTTAGAATTACCATACATCTTTTTTTGTTCTCGTTCTATTTCTTCCAAGTGATGATAATACTTTTCAAATTCATATTTTATAGTATCGTGATATAAAATCTTTTCTATAATCTTATCTATATCAGATCTACAATAATCCAAATTTCTTGAATTATATTGTAGTCTGCCTTTTTTCGGTAATTCATTATAAAGTTTTAATAAATCTTTATTAATACTTTTTCTAAATTTATCACTAAAAAATAAATCTTTATCGATTTTAGTAAAATTATTTTTTCTAATTTTATAATCTAACCCTAAAAATAAATAATCCTGTTCTTTATAAAAAGATGTATTATCTATTAAATAAGAGGCTATATTACTTTTTAAATATTTCATAGATGTTTTTTCTAAAGTATCTTTCTTATGTCTTTGTTCTTTTTCAAATATACAAATATGAAGATGTGGATTATCAGTGTCTCTATGAAGTGATGAATACCAACAAGTATTAGTTAAATCCATATCATTATCTAATATAAATTTAGGCATAATAGCTTTAGTCATCAAATAATAATCTTGTTTAGTTTTAAGACCGGATTCTAAAGCAAAATCTGGTGGGAATGATATAACTAAAGTCCATATTCTACCAAATTTGTCATTAGGTAAATCTTTAAGAATATCTTTTTTATCAATATCGCCGTTTTTATCCCAAATAAAATGTGTGTCTATATCTTCGGTATCATCAAACAAGTCAAATTCCTTATTTATTAATTCATCATAAGACGACATATCTTTGAGACTTTTTCCGTCAGATCCGTCTTTAGATACATACTTACACCAGCCACCAACTAATCTTTGAAAATTCACATCTTTTTTATATCTTAATCTTGTAATAATATTACTACTCATCTGAATAATCCTTTTTACTTCGTAGTTCTCTAATATTTTTCAAAACTTGTTCCCTTGCTACTTCTGTAATAGGGTGATTAACAAGATGTGTATTAAGTTCAGATCTAGTTTGTGGTATGTCAAAATATTTATAAGTCATATCATTTTGTAATATGATTGTTTCTATACCAATATTATTTTTATTTAACATAGTTAATATTTTATAAAATTGTTTCTCATTAGCATTTTGTACTGTTTCTGTTATTAGTTCAACAAGTTTCTTTTGTGTATCTAATAACATTGTTTGATCCATATAATCAAGTAAAACGTTTTTACAATATTCGCTAACTTTCATATTATTTTTTTCGGCCATTTCTTGAAGTGATTTTTTCTTATTAAGATCTAATCTAAAGGCAACAATGTTTGAATTTTTATTTTCATTCATTATTTACCATTCATTACACAATCCAAGTTTTCAAATATATAATCTCTCAATAATCTATCTAAAACATTTTGAATTGTTAAACCTTTAATCTCTAATATTTTTCTAAATGCTTGTTCTGTTTTAGGATCAACTAAAACTTTTAAATATACAGATTTCTTTTCATTCATTCACATAACCCCCTTTAAACATTATTTATTATCTTCGACTATATCATTATCAATATGCCTGTCAGCAATACTTGCAACCTTACAAGCACAAAATAAAAATAATAATAACAATAATATAAAATTAATAACTAACAATATTAAAAAAATTTTCATACTTTTAATTCCTTTCTCGGCCATTTCTTCGGCCATAAAAAACTTAAATTTCTAAAGTCTATTTAAAGCAGGATAAATCCTGTTTACAATCAACTCGCCAGTGGCGAGTTATCCCTTATTTCATAAGGGTTTCTAAAAAACACAAGTGTTTACATTTTAGATATATGTTATACAATCGTTTACTTTAAAGCCCTTTATTTATAAGGGTGTATAACAATCGTACACACTTTTTTGATAGGTGTTTTTTAGTTTTTCGCCACTTTTTGAGCTGATTTTTCAAAAAATTATGGACCATAATTAGACTATTTTATTAAGGTATTAGCGTAGGTAATTCATATCTATTATTTGGATCGATTAAATCAGGTTTATCTTTAAAATAATCTGATTGTTGATAACTATTAGTGTCATAGTTATACAGATTAACATTCTCGGGAAGTATTTTATTTTCTATAATATTAATAGGATCTTTATATTCAAATGACTTTTTACTTGAATTATATTCTTGTAAAAATAAATGAAGATGTGGCCCAGTAGAATATCCAGTACTACCCATTATTCCAATTTGTTGTCCTTGTTTAACATTATCACCAACTTTAACACATCTTGAATTTTCTTTTAAATGCCAATAACCAGTTCTATATTTTGTTCCACCTAAATTATGTTCTATTATTACATATTCGGCGCCTTGACTATCAATATCACTTGATACTACAATCCCGTCGCTAACAGCCAAAATATCTGTTGTATCAATTGGAATAACATCAATGCCATTATGCTTTGTTGTTTCTTTAGATATAGGATCTTCACGTGTTCCAAAAGGCGAAGTAATTACATAATTAGTAGTATTAAAAGGTAAGGTAAAACTATTTCTAATAATCATTTCTTCATTTCCAAAACAAGCTGCTATAATTGCTAAAATAATTAAAACTATAAACACAATTAAAGCAACAGGAAGTAAAGCAATAATCAGTTTTCCTTTCATAACAGTACTAACAATATCTTTAATTAGCGTCCGCCACCTTTGCCAAATAATTCTTTTTCTTCTGGCCTTAAATGGACGAAGATAGGAATTCTTTTATCGTGTGTTATAATAAATAACGCTTGACCTTTACCAGCAGTTTGTAAAAATCTTCTTTCATTTTCACTTAATCTTAATACCTTTTGAAGTGATATAATTTCTTCGCTACCTTGAGCCATAACTATTTGATAATCTGAATTATCTACAATAACTTGCCCGTACCTTACTACTTCAGGAGAAGTGAAGTCAATCATATTTTGAGTACATACTACCAAGCTACCATTATACTTACGAATTCTTTTTGAAGTACGTTTTAAAAATTCTAATCCGTCTTTATTTTCTGGATCAATAAGTAGATGTGCTTCATCAACCATAAGTATTACTTGTTCGTCTCTGTCTTGACTAATAATGTGCCAACAAAGAGATAATATATTAAAGAATTGAGTTCTTAATATAGTATCGTCGCTATCTAATAAAGTATGGATATCAAAGACTATAAAATCTGAATTCAAATCTATATTTGAGTAATTATTCCATAACTTACTATCAACACCAGTAGCCATACGACGTACGATTGCTTCTATTTTTTCTAATGACTTAACATTATCATCATTAACACGTTTATCATTTTTAACTTTATCTAATTCTTTAACTATTTCATTATGAAAATCACTTATAATAGGATAATCTTTGGAAGTTAATTTACTAACACCAGTATTCAAATCAATATTCTTTTTCTTATATGTTCGGAGTAATATTTCTTCAATTTTAGTAAGTTCTAATTCTGTTAAATCTTTAAAATAATATTTAATAAACGTTCTAAATGTTTGTAAATGTTTTATAACAGCTACATTATTATCTTCATCATTAGCAGAATTTTTAATTTCTAGTGGATTGATAATATAACCAGATCCGCTGCCGCAATCAATCCAATTTCCATTAAGTTTTTGACATAAATCTTTATATTCTCGTTCTGGATCAATACACAATATACGAATCTTTTTATTACCACCACCACGAGCATAATTACCACGTATTAATTTCTTAATAAGAGTGGATTTACCACTTCCTGACTTTCCAATAATACACATATTAGAGTTAGTCCTTTTATTAGTTCTTTTCCATAAATCAAATAAAGTAAGACCACCGTTTATATCGTCCCCAAGTATAATAGAATTTCCGTCATCTTGTATAGATTCAAAAACAAAAGGGAATGAAGCCGCTACCGTAGTTGTCGGCATAGGAAGCCCAAAATTATCTTGTAATGGCATTTCTAACGTAGGTAAACAAGTTTTTAATCCTTGTTCTTGCTCGAATATTAATTGTGATCCACGAAGATTTA
Source organism: Caryophanales bacterium UBA7476 (assembly GCA_002477275.1). GTDB lineage: Bacteria > Bacillota_I > Bacilli_A > RF39 > UBA660 > CAG-417. The sequence continues at coordinate 11,841 of DLOU01000061.1, read as the reverse complement.
AACTACTTAAAGCAGACTTAATTTCTTTTATTCTTTTTTGTAGTTCTTTTTGTGTATCAGCATAAGTAAAAAATACTACAGACATCTGTAGCATTTTCTCATTTTCACGATCCATTTTATTAGTAAGTTTCTCGTAATCTTCTAACTGATTTTTGAGTACTATTTGATCGTTTCTATCTCTTGTATTTATATATTTACTTCGTGTTTCTGTCATACCTTTTTTAAGAGTTTTATTAACTTCTACATTATCCATAGGATTAACAGAAATCATCATACGAGTATTTTTAATATTGGATAACATACCAAGCCAACTACCCCTAGCATAAGAGGGGAAGCTATCAACGATTATTGAAGTAGCATAACATTCGCCTAGTAATATATCTTTATCATTAAATTTCATAGCAATAGGTGCAATTTTTTCTTTTAATGATTTCAGACTAGAATCTTGTTTAAAGACTTCAAGTGATGAAGTAGGATTAAGATATGTAAATAATAGTTCTTTAATATCATCAGTTTTAGCTTGTTCTGAAGCAAGCCCAATATTAGATAATTGAGATACAATATCATTAATCTTTGACTTCAATAATTTAACATTATCTTTATCTTCATCAATAAGTAAATAAAATTCACGATTATTGACTAAATTATTATTCATAATAGTATCAGCGTATTTAATATCTTCATCTAAAAGTTTTTTCTTTTCTTCATCATTAGTAGAGTTAGAAAGATATATTAAGTTTTCTATATGATCCGATAAGCTAACAGGTTTATCTAAAGCAAGTATCTTAAAAGGATATTCTAAACTTAACAATACTTTTCTAAATTGAAATATTTTAGATGTCTGTTCTTCATTAGAAAAAAGTTGTAGGTTGATACTATTAACTTTTATAATTCCTACAACTTTATCATTATCTAAAAATAATAAATCATTCCAGACTTCTTTAAAAGGAAGCCATTGTAATATTGATTTATCTATCTTTTTAGTTTTTTCTTTTTTCTTTTTATTCTTCAAATTATAACCCCCTTAAAAATTTTTGTTTTCTTCTTTTAACATAATATAAGTATCATAGAAAATACTTTTTCTATCATCAGCTCCGACTTCATATAAGCAATCTAATATTTCTTCGCCAGACATTTTGGTAGTAATTGCATAATCTACAATAATATCATCAATTCTTTCAACAATACCATTATAGAAAGGCACCCAATCTGGATTTTTAACTTTTTGTTTTGTATATTCAGCTATATTTTGCTTTGCTTTTAGAAGTGCGATATAAGCTTCATCAGTTTTCTTATTCATTTATATACCCCCTTAACTATATTTTTTATATTTTTTTTGACTTGACATAAATTTAAACATTTTAATCAAAATACCCAAAATATTCCCATTACCAGTAGGCATAGGTAAGGTAAGTAAAAACATAAGTATTGGAAAAAATGAAAATAAAAATACTTTCACTAATCCTTTACCAAAAAATTTAGAAAGAACAAAACCAATTAAAATAGAAAGACCTAATAATATAACTTCTTTAACACCATAGCCGCGAAATATCTCACGTTTAACTTTTATGTTCTTCGGTATTAGATACATTTATTTTCCCCCAATCAATATTAGTTTTATAAACTGGTGTTGATGATGTATTTAAAGAATAAGAACTATCTGTCATATCTTTATAAACATCTATTCTATCTGATAAGGAAGTAGCTGTATCCATATTGATATTAGACATACCACTTGATAGATCATCTGTTGGTATATCATTAGGATTAATATCGCTACCACTATCATTAGAAGAAGTATCAACACTAGAATTTTCGTTATCATTATTATTTAAGTTAGAGTTGCTATCTTCACTATTAGAAGTATTAGAACTATCTAAATTAGAAGATGAATTATTAGAATTCATAGTTGGATCAACACCACCAGCAGAACTATCGCCACCACCATTAGAAGTAGAATTATCATTACTACTATTAGAGTTGGAAGAATTATCTACTGTTTTACCATACCTAGACATAGCTATCATACTTGTACCTAGAGCAGTTAAAGAATGTAATTCACTCATATTTGCTGTAGCACCAGTATTTGCATTAAGTAAAGCAGAAACTAATTGCGGTGATGAAATAATAAATAATAAAGCACCTATAACAATCAATATAGATGACATTACATAACTTGTTCCACTAGCAACCTGTCCGTAAACATTAAATAAAATACCTATACAAAGGTATTGAACTGTCGTGACGAGAAAAGTACCCATAACACCCTTACACCACACTTCAAACGAATGTGATTTGTTAGAAACTAACGACGTACAGACAAAAGGTGCTATGGCTTTGTAGAGTGCTAATTCTATAATCCTTTTTGCTACTTGAATACCAATAAAGAATAATAGAACAGAAACTACTAATCCAACTAAAAATATGGTAAATGTACTAAAACTATACTTGTATTTACCACTATTAAATAATCCGTCATCAACAACATCATTATAATCAACAGTCCACCAATGCTCTATGAAATACTTTTTATCTTTTTCTTCCATTTTATCATCATCAGCGAAAGCAGTTAAAATCATAGACGACATACTCGATTCTATTGATACAGCGCTACCGGTATTATTAGAAGATACAGAAACTACATATTGTGTCATTCTTGAAGATAAATCATATCCCCAATTAAATAATGGTGGTATTAAAAACATCATTACAATAGCGAATATAACACCTTTAAATACTTTAGTAGGTGATGAATTATCTTCTTGATCTACAAAGTATCTCATTATTAATTCCAGTATAACTTTAAGTATCAACCACGTACACGCAACTATAATCGCGGACGAGTAAATTTTATTTACATAAGGATTATCAAAAAACTTAAATTTCCATATATCATCTATAATTAAAAATATTCCGTCTAATAATGTTAAAGCACCTTTAGCTAAAAACCAAAAGACAGAACGGATCGCGTCTTTAATCCAACTAGCAGACTCTAATTGTACCGCTAATACTTGTACCATATTAGCACCTACATTGTTTTAGTATAATCATTAACTAATTTGATTTCTAAACTTCCAATATCCTTAAATAAATGTTTTGTCATATATATAGCGTCTGGTGTAAGTTTTCTTTGCCAAGCCATATTTTTAGGCGACCACCTATAACCGTGTGATTTTAATTCATCTCTAGTTTTTTCATCAGGTTTTTCATCAAAAAATATTTTTGCTCTCATATCAGTTTTATCAAACCTAACTTCGCCACGATCAAAATAATAACCGCCACTTTCTAAATTATTAGTTTTTTCTAATGTTTTAAGTCTATCTTCAACGGACTTGATATTTTGATTAGAGTTAGCTAAAACATAAGGCGGTAATTGATCTGTACCACTTTGTCTAGCTTTCTTATTAAAGTCTTTATATGAATTATGTTTTTCTTTTAGATATTCTAATTTAGCTTCCAATTTTTCTTTAGCAAGTGGATCATCTGAACTAATTGGCTCATTATATCCATTTCTATATTTAGATATTATTTCATCTTTAGAGTAAGCATTTTTTAGCATATCATCAGTATTTTTATAAAACTTTTTAATCTTATCATCAATTTTATTGATAGTTTTATCCATTTTATTAGATATTTTATTCATCTTATCAACTGGATAATTTGCTGGACCAGCTACCGTAATAGGTACAAATCCCGCATTAATTCTTAAATACTCGTTATAAACATCAGTAAGTAAATCTTTGAATTGTTCTTTTCTTTTACTTAATATTTCTAATTGAGAACTATTTAATTTTTGATCTTTATACTTTTCTAAAAATTGTTTATATTCCAAATTGGCGTCATCTTGAATATGACTACCACGATTATACATACTTTGATTATTACAACGATTAATTAATTCTTTGTCTAATTCTATATTCAAATTATAACCCCCTTTATAATTTCATATCTTTAGTGTTTTCTTTAATCCATTCAATTTGTTTTGATTCTGGATTTCTATATGGTAAAAACCAACCAAACATATCGCCAGGACTACTTAAATTTTCACGATCAACACATTTTTCTATAAATCTATTATTTTCTTCCCATTCAAAACCTAAAGGCGAAATAAGAAGTGTACCATTAAAACCAAGATCACTTTCATAATTAATAGCTAATCCTAAAGCGTCTTTAATAGTAGATTTAAAACGTTGATCGCCATAACCTATATTAATATCAAAAGTATATTTTTTATTAGGATCGAATTTTAAAAAATCTCTATCATAGATATTATTATCTAAACAATAATCAATACTATCACAGACTATATTTTTATATTTATCATAACTATACTTATCCTTATTTTCTAAATATTCTTTTTCAACATCATTAGGTAAAAAACTATCATTTACTAAATATATTAAACCTTTAATTCTATTTGAAAATTCTTCTGTGAAAAAATCCCCAGAAGTATTATCAACAGCAACTATATTTCTTTTATGTTTATCAGTAAAAATAAATTTATTATGTGTAGGATACATATAAACTTTATTGAATAGGGAATTATCTAATTCGTAAATCTTACTCATTATAACCCCTTATAGTATCCAGATAGTTTTTTATTAAAATTTTCTATATCATATAAGTTTTTGCCTTGTTCTAAATTATTAGAAGCTATTTCATTTAACTTAATATCTTGTTTTATTAATGTTCTTAAATAATCAGACATAGGTATATCTAATTCTTTAGCTCGTTTTCTCATTTCTTTTTTAAGACTTTTAGTAGTATAGAAAATAAATCTTGTATTATATTTTTTCAAAATTTTACCCCCTTAATTCAGCAACAACAATAAGTCTTTGCTTTCCATTATTTCTACAAGTAATTAAAGTTAATAACTTTTTATTAGTGATTCTTCTAAAATAAGACATATCAGTATCTTCAATAACGTGTTTCTCGGTAATTTTATAAATATATGTATTTTTATGTGATACAATTTTTATTTCTTCGCCAATCTTCATATAATGTAATTTTTGAAAGGTATTATATGTACTATGACCGGCTATAATCAAATTACCAACTTCATCATCAATTCCAGCAGATACACTTAAAGTTCCTACTAATCCTTTATCTAATGTAGCTTTATCTGTTCCAGTAGTTATTAATCTTCTTATTCCATAATTAGATAATTCTATATAACCTAAATATTTATCTGTTAAAACAAAATTATCTTCTTTAGAAGTTTCTACTGGTGGATCTTCTACTATTTCTGGAGTAGGTGCATTTTCATCAATGGTAAAAAGTTCTTCAATTAATTGTTCTGTTTCTTTATCACTTTTATAATGTGAATATATGAGTTTAAAACAACAAAGGGCTGATACAGATAAAAGTATCAACCCTGATGTTGTAATTAAGATATTACTTATTTTTCTTTTTTTCATAAACTAATAATCCTATACCAAGTAAAGCAGTAATTGCTATTATGATAGTACTAGATAAATCAGTATTGAAAGTTTTAGGCATTTCTATTTTTTCATTAGTCATTGTAGCCTTGATAACTTCGCCATTTTCTAATATTTCAAAATACATTTTTTCTTCATTAAGTTTATAAGAAGGATCAGCAGTTTCCTTTTCTAAAATATAGTATTTTCCATATTCAAGTTCAATAACAATCATACCTTGATCGTCTGTACGACCACTAAATACTAATTCATCAGTTTCGGCATTATATATTTCAATTAATGTGTTAGGAATAGGCGCACTTGTAGATAAATCTATTTTACTAAATTCTAAAGTTCCTTTTTTCTTTTCGTTTTCCATATTAGCTTTAACAACTTCGCCATTTTCACTTATAGAGAAATACATCTTTTCTTCATTAAGAATATAACTAGGATTTGCTGTTTCTTTTTCTAAAATATATAAACCTATATTTGTAGGTAAATCAGTAATAACAATCATACCTTTATCATCAGTACGATCGCCAAATATTAATTCGTCAGTATCAGCAACATATATTTCAATTAATGTGTTTGGTATTGGCTCACTTGTAGATAAATCAGTTTTAGAAAATTCTAAAGTTCCTTTAGGTAAGTAATTTTTTAAAGTAAATGTTTTAGTGATGATAGGAGTATATTGATCTTTATATACAAGTTCAAATTCATACTCGTTTTCATCTAACATATTATCTAAAGCACTAGATACTTCTTTTAATACATATTTTTGAAGTTTTAAGTTTTCTAACTTACCATAACCAGATTCATCAGTTTTGATAGTACCAATTAAATTGTTGTTTTCATCATAAACTTCAAATACAACATTAGGTAATTTTATTTCTTCATAAGTATAAGTATCATTTCCAATAACTAACTTTTCGCCAGTTTTCTTAATTTCAATCATACCTTTAACTTCTTTGTTTTCAAACTTAACTTCTAATATAGCGTCAAACTCATCAGACTTAATTAAATTAGAATTTTCATTAATAGAAAATTTTAGTGGCTCACTATTCCATAAATAACCATAAATAACTTGATCGATTTCTTCTAACTCGTAATCGCCACTATTTAAAGGATATGGAGTGATTAGCGTACCGTCATCTGATGTTTCAAATTCACAATAAGTTGCTACTTTTGGATATGAAACAGATTGACATACATATTTTCCAGTAGATAAATCTTTAATTTTAAACTTAATTCCAGCTTTAGTAATTACATTACCGCTATCATCAATTTTAATTACTTTAAGCCTAGCTGTTATTTCAGCATTACTAAAAACCTTATTAATAGTAGGACCAAGATCTTTAATTTCAAAATCCCAATCTTCTATTTTTTCAAATCCAGAATTACTTGATGATTGATGAAGTCTATAATGACCGTAAGGAAGTGTGAAATAAATTTTTCCGTCGCTATCAGTTTTATCACTAAATACTAATTCATTTTTAGAATTATATATTTCAAAGCCAATATTAACTTCCGGAATCATTAGTCCAGTTTTATCTGAAGCTACAACTTTAGTTATTTCATAATCTCTAGTTATTACATCTTCTAAAACTTTAACATAACTTAACATTTCATCTTTAGACGGTTGAAAATAAAACTTTTCTTCGCTAATTTGATATCCATTACTAGCAGAAATTTCTTTTAAATACATTCTTTCAAAACTAGGCAAATAATCACTTATAGCATAACCGTTTTCATCAGTTATTAACGTTTGGATAAGATTATCTGCCATATCATAAATACCATATTTAGCACCTTTCAAACTAGCTTCGCCACTTGGTATAGAAGTAAGTGATTTTGAATCTACTTTATTAATTTCAACTTTAGGACCTAAACCCTTAACATTAATATTAAAATATAATGGATCAATATTACCCCCACTTATCATATTTTGATATCCGTCTGCTAAATAAATTAAATATGTACGAGAATAAACTTGTTTTTTTACAAACGTTAATTTAATATCGCCAATTTCTGTTGGAGTGATAGTTAACTCGTTTCCATTAATACTAACTTTAGCACCATTTGAAGCATATACTTCATAATTGCTTAAAACATTATTAGTATCAGTTAAAGTAATAGGTGTTCCTACTTGAGATGATACTGTTGTACCATTAAAACTAGGCCTATCGTAATGATGATTTACTAAATTCATAATAACAGACTTTTGAGCTGACACATCATAAACTGTTCCAGCACCATATCTCCCAGTAGAAAACGTAACCTTTGTATTACCACCTAATATAGTTTCCCATATTAAAGCTTGAGTAGCAGCTCTATATTCTTGTGTTTGATGTCCCGGATATTGATAGCCATAATAAGCTATTTGTAAAACTTTTTGTTTTACTGAATTTGATAAATTCCAATCATTATAAGATGATTGGACGTATTGATCGGTACCCTCTGGAATTCCCGGCTCTATGCAAAAGGCAACATTACCGTCAACATAATAGTTTTCTAATCGCCAAGATGAATAATTTGAACCATTATCACTACGTTCATAGTAATAACCAGAAAAATCAAAGTTTAGAGTAGCCGCGAAAACATTTTGAGTACCACATATTAATCCCACTAAAGCAGAAATTGCTAGTAAGAAAAATTTAGATTTCTTATTCATTATAATTTTATTACCCCCTTAAATTTTTAAATTTAGACATAAAAAAACACTAAATTAAATTAGTGTGAAAACAATTAGTTTCTAATTAAATCTTTAATCAAATTTTTATATATATTACAATCGCCAGACAAACATTCAATATATAAATATTCGCCTAGTACGTCGCCGTATTTATTAACAACATCAATACAAGTTCCGTTTAATAAATTAGTATCATCATTTCTAACATTTAAAGTTGCAAAAGCACTTAAGCAATCTTCCATAGTATCGAATTCAATTTTTCCCAAATGAAACGAATAGTAAAAATCATTAGGATTAGCTTTATCAACATCAGTTCTTTCATTACTAGAATCATTTTGAATTATTTTAATTTCTTCTTTAATTGTATCAGATTTGACTTCTTCATTATTATTACTAGAAGTATCTTTTTCTTCATTAATTATTAACTCTGAATCGTTTTGTTTTTTTTTACTTCTTGATTAGTTTCTTCAGTAGAATTGTTATCTGCTTCTTTCGATATATCACTATTAGATAAAATTTCATTAATAATTTCTTCATCTAAAATTTCTTGTTTTTCTTTAATAGTGTTATCTTCAATAGGATCTTTGGCTTTTAAAGATTGATATCGATAACCCCTTACAAAAGCACTGGCATATCCAACACCAACAATAACTAAAAATATAATAAGTATTTTCTTTAACATATATAAGCACGTCCTTTCTTTAAACACATAATAACGCGCTTTTAAAAAAAATACAGCGCCTAAATTGAAAAAAAATTATATTTTTATATCTTTTTCTAAATTTTCATCATTTTTTGATTTAGTTGCTAAAAAAGTTATTCTTTCAGCAGTAATATTTATTTTATTATCTTTGCAAGATAATTTACCTTTAATTCCAACAAGATCGCCTTTGCGACAATATTCAACTGTATTTTCTGCAATACCATTCCATATAGCCACTGGAAAAAAATCTGTTTCATATATACCGTCTGAATTTTTGAATGATCTTGGCACAGCAATACATATATTACTAACTTTGCCTTTGTCATTTTCTTTAATAGTAGGATCTTCCGTAATTCTTCCAACTAGCACAACTTGATTAATCATATCACACCCCCTTAAACTCTAAATTTAATCTTATTTTTTCTAATTCAAATAAAAGTCTTTTTAATCTATTACGATCTAAAGATTTTCTATACTTATTTTGTTTCATCTTTTTATATAAAACATTAAGTAAATTTTCAACAAAGATAATATCTTCTAATCCGTCAATTATCTTCTTTTCTACAAATAAACTATTAATATCTTTTTCCATTACTTTAAAATATTGACAAGTTTTTATAATCTCACGAACGAGTCTATATTGATCCATAAATCACTATTTGAAATAAGCTAGAAGCCAATTAACAAATTGAACTACCACAAATACAGATACACCAGCTATTAGTGTTGTACGAATACGACGAAGTGAAGCAGCTTTTTGGTGATCTTCTGAAGATACCAAATACATAATGCAATCTTTTAAAACAAAAAAGCCCGTAGCTCCAGCCACAAACATTTTTAAATAATTAGTGGCGTCTCCGATTAGACGCAGAATATCATTTAATATACTATCCATTTATTTAAAATACCCCCTTTATAATTTATAAGTATTTAAAATACTTTTAATATCTGATTTTTCCAACTGATCTTGTATTTTTTCACAAGCCCTATAAATAGTATTAAAACTATCCTTACCATAATTTGAATTAGTAGAACTATCTTTAACATTAAATTTTAATTCTGTTTCTATTCTGCCAAATTTATCTACTACTTCAACATCAATAGAGGTACTATCATTATACACGTCAGCAAAATTCATATTGAATCTATAATCATCTTTCTTAATATTGTTATTATCACTAAAATAATTAACAATTAAATTATCGCAATCTTGCAAAGCTTCATTAGTTAAACTAGGATAATCGTCGCTCAATTTCTCATCATAGTAATCAAATATCTTTGTTAATTTTTCTAAATCTTCACTACTTACTTTTAAACCTTTGCATAAAAATTCTTCATAAGCTAGTAAAGCTATTCCTATATCTTCTCTTGTGCTATTCTCAAATATTTTTATTAGATCCTTTGATTTATATATAAAAACCAAACCCCCAATATTCTTTTTAATCAATATTCTAAAGTTTTTTTACACCCCCCAATCTTAAAAGTGAATTAAAAAAGATGTCTTATGACACCTTATTTAAAACACCTATCATCTAAACCGAGAGCAGAAAGAAATTTAATACAAGCACTTTTTCTAATTTCACGTAGCTTATCAACACCATAATTTATAATTTCTGTTATTTCATCTTCGCTTTTGCATTTATAAAAAGTCAGATCAAATACTTGCATTTCTAAATTATTTAATTTTCGTAGTGCAATAGTAATTTTAGAAAGCAACTTACGACGTTTATTTTCAAGTTTTGTTTCTAACATCATATTACGTAATACACAATTTTCAACCACCGAATTATTAACCGGTATAAATTGCTCGTACCTAACTCTATAATCTTGAGTTATTTTAGGTAAAGCAATTTTATCATCAGTACGTTTTAGATATTTAAACAATTTGAAAATATCCAAGATTATGTTTCTTAATTTTACATAATCATATAAAGATAGCTCGTCCTTTCCTAAAAGTGTGTTATTCATTTACATTCCCCCGATCTAGTATCCAAAGAAAAAGCAATAGACACGAAAGGAATCATTCTTCCTAATGTATCTATTGCTTTCATACCATGAGTCATTCTTTTTGTATTTCTTGGAAAATTAGAGGGTAAAAAATCCATTGATTGTTTTGATAAAAACACATGTTTTTGATTAACAATGTAAGATTTTACACCCATATCTTCAATTCCCCCTTACAAAAGAGAAAGGAAGTAGCACGTCAAGGTTATAATACATTAAAACCTATAAGGATACATACTACTTCCTTAACATCTTAATCACAACAAATCTAAAATTAATTGTTGTTTATGATATACCAAAATTTTCCAAAAATCAAGCATTTTTAATTAAAAAAACTTTAAAAATACTAAAAAATGCAAAATATGATATGAGAATATGAAAAAAACATCACATTTCATAACATTTTTACGAAGTGTAATGTCTCTCTGGATACATTTATTTCATATTCTAACATAAGTATATCACGTATTTGTTTTAAGTCAATTAGGATAAAATATTGCCATTTTCACGCTAAAAATGTTGGATAAAAACTTGTTAAACACTTGTAAACACTAGCATTCATAAAATAGATACTTTAGGGAATAATAAAGTATTGACAGACCATAGTAATTTTTGATTATAAAAAATATTAGTCTTGTATGGTTAATCTAGTCTTGTGTGATTAGTAAAAATATAGCTTTTACTTATAAAATTATTATAGGTGGTGCGAGATGAAGATAAATGAAGCTATTGCTAAAAGAATAAATGATTTATGTAATGATCCAAATTTAGCAAATAAAGTTGCAAATAGTGATAACATATCAACAAATAAGTTAGCAAGTCTTAGTTTACTGACTCAAAGTACAGTTCAACATTTAACTGACGGACGTTCTAAAAATCCTAAAATGTTAACTATCGCTAGAATATGTCGTAATGGACTTGGTGTTAAAATAAAAGACTTCTTTGATGATCCTGTATTTGATGATATCGATTTAGAAGATTAATATTAAGAACTGAATTTGAAGTTCTTTTTTTATTTATAAGGA
>DLOU01000005.1:28004-28215 GCA_002477275.1 Caryophanales bacterium UBA7476 | reverse complement strand
AATTTAACCTTTGAGAGAGCTGGAAAAGAATTTGCAGACCGGAATATAAAGTTTGGGCAGGCCCAAATGAAAACACTTGGGATTATGACACAGGATGGTGTTTATACGAACCTGGGGCTGCTGCTTTCCGACCAGTGCGTGCATACGATTAAGGCGGCTGCTTTTGAAGGAACGAATCAGAACCAGTTTAAGGACCGGAAAGAATTTATCG
>DLOU01000005.1:0-27995 GCA_002477275.1 Caryophanales bacterium UBA7476 | reverse complement strand
CGCAATCAGACCCATTCGTCTTTTGAAAAGCTGCGCCGGATTGACAGACGGGACTACCCGGAGGTGGCGGTCAGAGAGGCCCTTCTGAACCTTCTGGTCCACCGTGAATATTCCTTCCGGGCCAGTACCTTTATCAGCATTTATACAGACAGGATCGAGTTTACCTCTATGGGCGGCTTGGAAAGCGGCGTGACCTTAAAGGACGTGATGATGGGAATTTCCGTCTGTCGGAACGCAAAACTGGCAAATATATTTTACCGTCTGGAGCTGATTGAAGCCTATGGTACCGGAATCCTGAAAATCATGAATGCCTACGAAGGGACCGGGATGACGCCGCAGATCGAAACGTCCGACAACGCATTTAAGATCATTCTTCCCAACCTGAACGCCAAGCCGGAACAGGAAGAACCGGAAAACACGAATTATGAAAGCAGCACGGAAGAAGAAAAAATAATTGCGCTGGCAAAGAGACAGGGCTTTGTCACAAGGAAAGAGATTGAATTACTTCTGGGCATGAGCCAAACAACATGCGGAAGATTGCTAAAACAAATGGTGAGAAGCGGGCAAATTGTTCAGACAGGAAGAGGGAAAACAACCCGCTACTGTCTGCCTGAAAATGGTGCGCAATAAACATAATACCCCGGTAATTATAAAATATCCTTTTTGGAGAGCAACAGCGCACAATGAAAAAGCTGTTTATGCGTGTATTAATTATAGGGAGGCATCGTGTCCGAAAGAGATAGAGGAACGGTCGATTTGCATTAATGAAGATATAAAAAAGGTTTTATCCGCACTGGGAGAATAATTTTGTCAGAAACAAAAACGTGACAATGTTGTGAAAATAATACTATAATGTGTAGCAAGCTACACAGGAAAGTAAAATAAGATGAACGAAACAGGAATATATTTAAAAAAAATAAGTGTAATTTGTTATTAATGGTGTTTTAAGTAAAATGTTAAAATATATTCATAGATTTTTATATTTATAATTTAAAATTAACATGTTAATGTATTTTTATTTTAAAAATATTTCCCGGGAAATACTTTGTTTATAAATTAAAAAATTATTAATTATTATTTGTTGTTTAATAATTTTCTGTTGAATAATTATGTTCCACGTGGAACATTAAAAATTTATAGATTATTTATAGTAATTTTGTTGAAAAAAAATTTTTTTTATAATAAAATAACTTTGATGCAATAAATAGTTATGGAACCAGGTCAGAATCGGAAGATAGCAGCCTTAACATTTATTATTTATGTGCATCTTTTTTTTGGAGGTTTTATGGAAGAAAAATTTATGAAAATTGCTATAAACGAAGCTAAAAAAGCTTTAATATTGGGTGAAGTTCCAGTAGGAGCAGTAATAGTTAAAGAGGGTAAGATAATTTCAAAAGCTTATAATAAAAAAGAAAAAATGAATTGTGTTACAAAGCATGCTGAATTAATTGCTGTTGAAAAAGCTTCAAAAAAAATTAATAATTGGAGATTAGATGGATGTGATATTTATATTACCTTAGAACCTTGCCCAATGTGTGCAAGTGCTATAAAACAGGCAAGAATTTCAAATATATATTATGGGTTAAGTAATTCTGATTCAAATAATATTAATATAATTAAAGCCATATTTAATAAGGATAAAAACAACAATTCTTGCAATTATTATTGTGGATATTTTTCTGATGAAATTAATTTATTAATGAAATCTTTTTTTCAAGATGTTAGAAATAGTAAAAAATGATGTTATTATGATATAATAATGTTATAGGAGGGTTTTATGTATCAAACTTTATATAGAAAATATAGACCTAAAAATTTTGATGAAGTAGTTGGTCAAAATGTTGTTGTAAAAACTTTAAAAAATTCTATTAAAAACGATAGAATTAATCATGCTTATATGTTTTTTGGACCTAGGGGTGTTGGTAAAACATCTATTGCTAAGATTTTCGCTAGATCTATTAATTGTTCTAAGAAAGACGGTAATATTTGTAATGAATGTGAATTTTGTAATTTTTCTATTAGTAAAGATTGCTTAGATATTATAGAGATAGATGCTGCTTCAAATAATGGTGTTGATGAAATTAGAGAATTAAGAGATAAAGTTAATTTAGTTCCTAGTGAATTAAAATATAAAGTATATATTATTGATGAGGTACATATGCTTACTATTCAAGCTTTTAATGCCTTACTTAAGACACTTGAGGAACCACCTAGCCATGTTATCTTTATTCTTGCAACTACTGATCCACAAAAGGTTCCAGAAACAATAGTTTCTAGATGTCAATGCTTTTCTTTTAATAGAATTTCTGATAAAGATATTTCTGAAAATTTAAGAAGAATTTGTGATGCTGAATCTATTAAAGTATCTGATGAAGTACTTTTAAAAATTGCTGAGTTTTCTAATGGTGGAATGAGAGATTCTATTGGAATGTTAGATAAGTTATATGCTTATTGTGATGCTGAAATTACAATGCAAGATTTTATTGACTTAAATAAAATTGTATCTAATTCGGATATTATTGAATTAATTCATTTAGTTGATTTAGGTAAAATGGATGAAGTTTCTTCTGCTATTTCTGATTGGAATAGTAATGGTATTAATTTAATTCAGTTAATGGATTCAATACTTGTATGTCTTCAGGATGTTATTTTTGATTCTTTAAAAAATAATAAATGTGATTTTACTGATGTTAATAAAATAATTAAGTTAGCTAATTTAATAAACGAAAAAATGTTCGATATTAAAAAATGCAGTACTCCTAAAGTTTATATACAAATAATGTTTTTAAATTTTATGAATTCATATTTTCTTGATAAAAATATTTCCCGGGAAATAATTTCCCAAAATAAAGAGGAAAATAAAATTGAAAATAAGGAAAAAAATAAGGTTTTATCTGTTAAAAAAGAAAAAAACACTACAGAAAAAGAAATTGCTGGAATAATTGAAGAAAAAAATGTTGCTCCTATTGTTAATAAAAAATCTGATATTAATAATTCTAATATAGACGAAATAATCCAAATTAGATTAAATAATACTTTTGCTGAAGCTGATAAAAATGAGTTAAATAATGATAAAGAAAGTTTTAAGAAATTGAATGATTTTGTTTTTGATCAAAATATTGGTTTTTTAGCATGTAGTCTACTTGATAGCAAATTAAGGGTTTCAAGTAGTAAAAATCTTGTTATTAGTTATGAATATGATTCTGTTGTAAGGGAAAATTTAACACATTTGGATGAATTTTATGATGTTTTGAGTAATAAAATTGGTATTAATAAGAAATTAGCTATTGTCTCGGATGAAGTATGGGAAAAAGAAAAAAAGTTATATATAACTAAATTAAAAAATAATGAGAAATATTCCTATGTGGAAGAGCCTAATTTAGTGTATAATATTATTGAAAACGATTCTACTAATGATGCTGATAGTGATTCAATTAGTGTTTTTGGAGATATTGTTGAGGTTGAATAAGAGAGGAGATTTTATATGAATATGCAAGCTATGCTTAAACAAGCACAAAATATGCAAAAGGAAATGGTAAAAATTAAAGAGGAAATTGATAAAACTACATTTGAAGGTGAAAGTTCTTTTGTTTCTGTAACTGTAAACGGTAAAAAAGAAATTGTTGATGTTGTAATAAATGCAGATGAAGTTGATAAAGATGATTTAGATATGATTTCTGATTTATTTGTTGTTGCTACTAATAATGCTATGAAAAAGGTAGACGATTATACTGAAAAGAAAATGGCAAAATTTGGTAATATACCTGGATTGTTTTAGGAACTAATTATGCCTGAAAGTATTAGAAGATTAATTGAGTCTTTTAAAATGTTACCTGGAGTAGGTGAAAAAACTGCTGAAAGACTTGCTTTTTCAATTTTAGATTTTGATGAAGATCAAATAGAGTTGTTTTCTAATAGTATTGTTGATGTTAGTAATAATATAAAAAAATGTAATGTTTGTAATAATTTAACAGAAAAAGATATTTGCGATGTTTGTGAAGATAATACTAGAAATAACGAATTATTATGTGTAGTTGATGATGTTAAGAATATTTTTATATTTGAAAAAATGGCTATGTATAATGGTTTATATCATGTTTTGGATGGATTAATATCTCCGATGGATGGTATTAATCCTGAAGATATTGGTTTAGAAAAACTTATTGATAGAATTCAAAATGGTAATTTTAAAGAGGTAGTATTTGCTTTTAATCCTAGTATTGAAGCAGAGACAACTTCGATGTATATAAAGAGAATTTTATCAGACACGAATATTAAATTTACAAGACTAGCAAGTGGAGTTCCGATGGGAGCAAATATGGAATATATTGATAGTTTGACATTAGAGAGAGCATTAAGTGATAGAAAAGAAGTAGAATAATATTTATTTTTTTTCATAATTTTTCTTAGGTGATAATATGAAAAAAATTATTAGTTTTATAAGAAGTTTTATTTTTAGTTCTTTTTTATTATATGGTTATAATTTAATTGCAATTAATTTCAATTTAATAATTCCCATAAATATAGTTAATATTTTGTTTATTACAGTATTAGGTGCTCCTGGGCTTTTTGCATTAGTAATGTTTAAATTATTTGTATTGTGAGGTATTTATGGAAGATGTATTAGTTGAACAAAAAGATTTTTTTGATTTTATAAATAATGAGAAAAAGAAAAATAAATTATCACATGCATATTTAATAGAAACTTGTGATTATGATAAGGTTGATAATTTAATTATTGAATTTTTAAAAATTTTATTATCTTCTAATACAGTGGATAACGAATCCGATGATATAAAACTATTTCATTTAATAGAAGAAAAAACTTATCCAGATATAAAATATATTAAAGCTGATGGTTCTTCAATAAAAAAAGAACAATTAATTAATCTAATGGATGAATTTAAAAATAAATCTATGTATGATAATAAACAAGTTTATATAATAGAAGATGCAACTAAATTAAATATGAGTTCAGCTAATACAATGTTGAAATTTTTAGAAGAACCTGAAGATAATATTATTGCTATTTTAATAGCAAATAGTAAATATAAAGTGATTGATACTATATTATCTAGATGTCAGGTTATTACTCTTAAATCTAACGAAAAAAATGATTTTAGTGACGAAACTAAGAAGTTAGCTGAAATGGTATGCAGTAATAATAATTTTTTATTATTTGATAATATATTGGAAATAATTCCTGATAGGGTTACTGCATTAGATAAATTAAAGGATTTAGAGAAATACTTGTTTTATGAAAAAAATAATAATCTTTTTGATTTAACTCTTAAAAAAAATATATCAATAATTTCAATATTGGAAGAAATAATTGAAAAACTTAATTATAATGTAAATTATAAGTTAATTATTGATGATTTATTAATTAGTATTTTGGAGGTGGTTAAATAATGGTTTCAATAATATTCTCAAATGATTTTCTTGGAAAAAATGAAGCATATACTGAATTAGATCTTAAAGTAAATGATTCTATTGTTTTTGAATGTGAAAATGGTTTATTTATTGGTACCGTTAATTCAATAAATGATAGTAAAGTAAATACTGATTTTAATGTTCTAAGAGTTGCTTCTAAAAAAGATATTAGTGATAACGAAAAAAATAATAAAGAATGTGAAAAGGTACTATCAGATGTCAGAAAAATTGCTGAAAAATTAGAACTTGATATGGTTTTTGTTGAGGCTGTATATACTTTAGATAAAAAAAGATTATATATTTCTTTTGTTTCTGATAATAGAGTTGATTTTAGAGAACTTGCAAAAAGACTTGCTCAAAAGTATCATTCGAGAATTGAATTTAGACAAATAGGTGTAAGGGATAAATCAAAAAAAATTGGTGGTATTGGTCCTTGTGGTTTAATGCTTTGTTGTAATACTTTCTTAAATGATTTTGAAAGTGTTTCCATTAATATGGCAAAGAATCAGATGCTTGCTCTAAATCCAAATAAAATTAATGGTGTATGTGGAAGACTAAAATGTTGTCTTAAGTATGAAAATGAAACTTATAAATCTAAAAAGAAAGATCTTCCTAAAGTTGGAGCATTTATTGATACCGAAGATGGTATGGGAAAAGTGATAGATGTAAATATATTACAAAGAACTGTAAAAGTTGAATTACAGAATAAGTCTATAATTTATATAGATTTTGAGGATAAAGATGAAAACCTTAGATGATGTTTTAGGTTATCCAATAAAAATATATCAAAATAGAGAATGGTTTTGTTTCTCATTGGATAGTGTATTACTTGCTAATTTTGCAACTATTAAATATTCTACAAAAAAGATAATAGATTTAGGAACTGGAAATGGGATTATACCTTTAATTTTATCATTGAGAACTAAATCAAAGATTGAAGGCGTAGAAATACAAAATGATTTGGTTAATCTTGCAATAGAATCTGTTAAATATAATCAACTAGATGATCAAATTTTTATTAAAAATATTGATATTAAAGAATTAAAAAACGAAAAAAATTTATATAATACATATGATTTGGTTTTAACTAATCCACCATATTTTAAGGATTTAGTTGCTAGTACAAAAAATCTTGATTTTCATAAAACTATAGCTAGACATGAAATCAAGATTAATTTATCCGAAATTATTCAAGTTGCAAGTCTTTTATTAAAAGATGGTGGCACTTTTTCTATGATTAATAGAACTGATCGATTGGTTGAAATGGTTGAATTGTTTAAAAAAAATAATATTGAACCTAAAAAAATTAAGTTTATTTATAAAAATACATTATCTGAATCAACTATGGTGTATGTGGAAGGGTTAAAAAATGGGTTACCTGGTCTTAAAGTTTTATCCCCATTTTTTGTGTATAATTTGGATGGAACTGATTCATCTGAGTATTCTGAAATTTGTAAGAAGGTGTTATAATGATTCAAAAAAGTTATGATAATACAGCTACTTTATATTTTATACCGACTCCTATAGGAAATTTGGAAGATATAACAATTAGATCACTTAATACTTTGAAGAGTGTTGATTTTGTTTTGTGTGAAGATACTAGAGTAACTGGTTTTTTATTAAATAAATATGACATAAAAAAAACACTTATTAGATGTGATGAATATTCTCAAGAAAAAGTTAAAAATCAGGTATTAAGTGCCTTAAGTTCAGGTAAAAATATTGGTTTTGTAAGTGATGCAGGTAGTCCTGTTATAAGTGATCCTGGTTATGTAGTTTCAAAATATGTTATAGAAGCTGGATATAATGTTGTTGCACTTCCTGGAGCAACTGCTTTTGTTCCGGCTTTATCAGTAGCTGGTATTAATCCTGCTCCTTTTATATTTTATGGATTTTTAAGTGATAAAAAATCAAAAGTAAAAAAAGAACTTAATTTATTAAAAAATAAAACTGAAACAATAATTTTTTATGTATCTGTTCATGATATAAACGATATGCTACAGTTATTTTATGATTATTTTGGAGATAGACAAATAGCAATTTGTAGAGAATTAACTAAATTACATGAAGAAATTATAAGAGGTTCAATATCTGAATGTATGAGGAATTTATCTACTATAAAAGGTGAATTTGTTGTCGTTGTTGATGGTAATCATGAAGTTAATGATTTTAGTAATATTAGTATAGAGGAACATGTTAATATGTATATTCAAGATGGTATGAGCAAAATGGATGCAATAAAAAATGTGGCAAAGGAAAGAGGAGTATCCAAATCAGTGATTTATAATGAGGTAAACAAGTAGGAGGAGTATTATGAAGTTAATAGTAGGACTTGGTAATCCAGGTCAAGAATATAATAATACTAGACATAATATTGGGTTTTATATGGTAGATTCTTATTTAGGAAAAGATGTTTCTTTCAAAAATAAATTTAATGGATTATATTATCAAACAAATATATCTGATGAAAAAGTAATATTTTTAAAACCACAAATGTATATTAATTTATCTGGTGAAGTAATAAAAAAGTATGTAGATTTCTTTAAAATAGATATTTCAGATATTTTAATAATTCACGATGATTTAGATTTAGATGTTGGAATGTATAGGCTAAGACAATCTGGAAGAAGTGCTGGACATAATGGTTTGAAGAATATTGAAAAATGCTTAGGAACTCAGGAGTATAAAAGATTAAAGATTGGTATATCTAATAATAAAAATATTGATACCAAAGATTATGTTTTAGGTAAAGTTGGTTCTGATGATTTATTAAAAATATCTGAGATTAGTAAAGTAGTAAATAATATTATAGATGATTTTATTAAATTAGATTTTTCTGTTTTGATGAATAAATATAATCATAAATAAAGGTGATAATATGAATGTTTTAACAGATTTAATAAAGATAGAAGAAACAGATAATATAAAGGTGACTGGTTTTAATAACGAGTCTTTTTGTGTTTTTTTGAATAGTTTATTAAATAAAGAGAATAAAAGTATTTTAGTTGTAACTAATTCTTTATATGAAGCTAATAGGATTTATTCTTCATTAGTTAATTATAATGAGTCTACATTTCTTTTTCCTATGGATGATTTTTTAACAAGTGAAGCGATTGCAATAAGTCCAGATTTGCTTATTAATCGAATGGAGACTTTAAAGCAATGCTCTATTAATGAAAAAAATATTGTTATTACTAATTTAATGGGATTTTTAAGATTTTTACCTACTAAAGAAAAATATATATCTAGTATTATTGATATAAACGTTGGTATGATTATTGAGCCTTCTGAATTATTTAAGAGATTAATCAATTCAGGTTATAAATCAGAAACATTAGTTACTAAGACGGGTGAAGCAGGATTAAGAGGCTTTGTAATAGATTTTTTTGCATTAGGTGAAGAATATCCATGTAGGATTGAGTTTTTTGATGATGAAATTGAATCAATTAGATTATTTGATCCTTACACTCAAAAATCAATTAAAAATATAGAAAGTATTAGAATTTATCCTTTTACTGAATTCTTAATTGATAATGAGTGTGAAGAAGAAAAATATGGAAAACAGAAATATTTGCCATTATACTCAAATAGTATTTCAAGTATAACAGATTATTTGGATGATTTTATAGGTGTTTATTGTAATTATAATCAATTAGAAATTGGATATAAGAAAATCTTAGAAGAAGCTTTATATTATAATAAGTCTAAAGATATAGAATTTAAAAATAATTATATGAATGACTTTTACAATATTAATTTTACTAATAGTATATATTATTCTGATATAGATAATTTATCTCGTAATGATAAGATTAAATGTATTAATTATAATGTAAAAAGTATTGATTCTTTTAATGAAAATATTGATTTAATTAATTTATTTATTTCAAATTCTATTAAAAATTCAAAAACTGTTGTAATTGCATTAAAAGAAAGAGCATTAAACAATTTTAAAAAAAAGATTCAGTTTAATTATGTTGAGAAATCGATTGATGATATTAAAGAAGGTTCTATTAATTTAGTTAATTTTGATATGAATGAAGGTTTTTCATATCAAAATTATGTATTTATAACACAAAAAGAATTATTTAAAGAGAAAGTTAATAAGAAGAAGTATAAGACTAATTTTAAATATGCTTCTAAAATAAATGATATTAATAAATTAGTAATTGGTGATTATGTAGTTCATAATATTCATGGTATTGGTATATATAATGGTATTAAAAAAATTACTTTTGATGGTATAGAAAAGGATTATATTGAGGTTTTATACCAAGGGAAGGATAAAGTATTTATACCAGTAGAAAAGATTGATAATTTAAATAAATTTTCTGGAAAAGAAGGTATTGTTCCAAAAGTTAATAAATTAGGTGGAACTGAATGGCAAAAGACAAAAAATAGAGTAAGTAAAAAAATTTGTGATATGGCTGATGAACTTATTAAACTTTATTCTGAACGTGAAAGTAGAATTGGTTTTTCATTCTCAATAGATAATGAACTTCAAAAAGATTTTGAAAAAGATTTTCCATATGAATTAACTGTTGATCAAAAAAAGGCGATAGATCAAATAAAGGGAGATATGGAATCTAAACAACCTATGGATAGATTATTATGTGGTGATGTTGGATTTGGTAAGACTGAAGTTGCTTTTGTTGCGGCTTTTAAAGCTATAAATGATTCAAAGCAAGTATTATTATTATGTCCTACTACAATTCTTTCTAATCAGCACTATTCTAGTGCTAAAGAGAGATTTAAAAATTATCCTGTATCTATTGCATTACTAAATAGATTTACTCCTATTTCTGAGAAAAAAAGAATTATAGAAGGATTGAAGAATGGTACTATTGATATGGTGATAGGTACTCATAGACTTTTAAGTGATGATATAAAACCTTTAGATTTAGGATTATTAATAATTGATGAAGAGCAAAGATTTGGAGTAAAGCATAAAGAAAAGATTAAACAATATAAAACTAATATAGATGTATTAACTTTAACAGCAACACCTATTCCTAGAACATTACAAATGTCTATGACTGGTATTAGAAGTTTGTCATTAATTGAAACTCCTCCTAGTGATAGGTATCCTGTTCAGACGTATGTTATTGAAGAAAATGATCAAATAATTAAAGATGCAATATATAAGGAGTTATCTAGAGGAGGGCAAGTTTTTATTCTTTACAATAAGGTTGAAGATATTGACCTTAAAACTCTCAAAATTGGAAGGTTAGTTCCTGATGCATCTATTGGTTTTGCACATGGACAAATGAGTAAAAATGAACTTGAAGATAAAATGCTTAGTTTTATTAATCATGAATTCGATGTATTAGTATGTACAACAATTATTGAAACTGGTATTGATATACCAAATGTTAATACTTTAATAATACTGGATTCTGATAGATTTGGATTAAGTCAGTTATATCAGATAAGAGGTAGGGTTGGTAGAAGTAATAAATTTGCTTATGCATATTTGATGTACTCGCCATCTAAAGTGTTAACTGAAACGGCCGTAAAAAGATTAAATGTTATAAAAGAATTTACTGAGCTTGGTAGTGGTTTTTCAATTGCTACTCGTGATTTATCAATTAGAGGTGCAGGAGATATTTTAGGTAGTGAACAAGCTGGCTTTATAGATACAGTAGGTATTGATTTATATTTAAAATTACTTAATAATGAAGTGGCAAGAAGAAAGGGAGAAGAAGTATTAGAAGATGAAGAAATAGATAGTAAGCCATATTTAAATGTTTCAACTCATATAAAGGACTCATATGTTCAAGATCAAGATTTAAAGATTGAAATACATAGAATGATTAATACTATTGATTCTAAGGAAAAATATAATCAAGTAAAAGATGAATTAGAGGATAGATTTGGATTATTAGATGAAGATATGATTGTTTATATGTATGAGGAATGGTTTGAAAAATTATCTAAACAATTAAATCTAAAAAATATTAGACAAACTCGAAATTCTATTGAAATATTATTTGATAAAACTATATTGAATTATATAAGTATTGATGATCTTTTTGTAAACTCTTTTTCAATTTCTAAGATGTTTAGATTTCAAAAAAGAGGAGAAAACTTACTTATTATATTAGATACAATAAAACTAGATAAACATCCTGTTTTTTATTTAGTAGATTTATTCCTTATGATAATAGAAAATAATTCTTGACTTTAAATCATAAATTAAGTTATTCTTTATATGTTAGATAGGAGAATAGATATGAATGAATTAGAACAATTACAAAGACAACACTATGATAATTATATAAAAGCAATTAAGGAAATTGTTATAAATAATACTAATTCTTTAGTAGATGATGATATTAGTTCTCTTATAAAAAAACCCCCACTTGATTCAATGGATCAAATTAAAACAAAATTTTTGGCAGTTGCTAAAAAGGAAAAAGTTGTCTTAGATACTGAGTTGATTAATAGAATATTAGATTCATATCGAAAGAATATTTTAAAAAGTATACAGGAATTAAAAATAATTAGAAATAATTATATATTAGAAAAAATAGATGAAGTATCTTTTGATGAAAAAATGGAATGTATTAAGATAAATAAAAAATATTTATCTGACTTAAATAAAAAAGAAAAGAAGTTTATTAAGTCTACTTTGGATGAATGTGTTAATAAGTTTTTAATAGATAAAATTAATAAATTATTTTCAAAAAAAGATTCTACATATGAGTTAGTTGAAAAAGAATTACTGAAATTTTTTTCTTCGAAAGGTATTTATCAAAAGCAGTTGCTTGATAGTATTGATTTTAAACTGTTAGTAAAAGATACTACTTTAATAAATGGTATTAAAGAACAAAGTGATAGATATCAATTTACAATCAAAAATTCAAGATTATTTAATTAGAACTATATTTAGTTCTTTTTTTTTTGAAAAGTTTACTATATGGAAATATTTACCAAGGAAATTATTGGAAATTAACATTATAATATTATTGAATATTTATATGTATAAAATTTTTTAAATAGCAAAAAATATTGGTAAAGGAGATAATACTATGAAATCAACCGGAGTAGTAAGAAGAATTGATGATTTAGGTAGAATAGTAATTCCTAAAGAGATTCGAAGGAGTTTACGCATTCATGATGGTGAGTCCATGGAAATATTTGTAGATAATGAATTAATTGCTTTAAAAAAGTATTCATCTCTTGATGAACTTATTAGTATGTCAGGATTATTAGTTGAAGCTATAAACAATGAAATTAAGAAGGATGTTTTTATTACTGATATGGATAAAGTAATTGCTTATTCTGGAAAAGAAAAGAAAAAGTATATTTCTAATACAATATCTTCTGATTTGGTACAAATTATTAATGAAAGAATGAATATTAAATGTAATAATAAAAACATAGAATTAATAGATGGATTGAAATATAATTCAAATTTTGTTGTTTATCCAATAATTGCTAATGGTGATGCAAGTGGGTCTGTTGTAGTTTTAAGTGATGATTTAGAAATAAGTGATGAAGATGAAAAAATAGTTAAGTTTGTTGCAGATTTTTTAGGAAAACATATTGAACAATAAAAAAAAATATGTTATACTTTAGGCGTTTACAGGCAGTGATGAAGAGTTTTTAATTGTTATGATTATAGAGATATTCTGGTTGGTGGAAAGAATAACATAAGATTAAAAATATGGCTTCTGAGCTAGTATATCGATATGTAGGTATATTCGTTTATAGGCGTTAACTATTTGAGTGTATAATAATTACTATTATAAAGTAAGGTGGTACCACGGGTGTTTCTCGTCCTTACATTATAATAGTTTTTTTGTTAGGAGGAGATTTTATGGAAAAATATTATATAACTACACCAATATATTATCCTAGTGCTAATTTTCACATAGGACATTGCTATTGTACAATAGTTTCAGATGCAATAGCTAGGTATAAAAGAATGAAAGGTTTTGATGTTTTCTTTCAAACTGGTACTGATGAGCATGGTCAAAAAATACAAAAGAAAGCAGAAGAGTGTGGAAAGACACCTAAAGAGTATGTAGATGAAATAGTTGCTGATGCACAAGATTTATGGAAAACTTTAAATATTAGTTATGATAACTTTATTAGAACTACTGATGAGGATCATATTGAATGTGTACAAAAAATATTTAAGAAGTTATATGATCAAGGCGATATTTATAAAGGAGAATATAAAGGACTTTATTGTACACCTTGTGAATCATTCTGGACAGAAAGTCAATTAGTTGATGGAAAATGTCCTGACTGTGGAAGAGATGTTTATGAAGTTAGTGAAGAGGCATATTTTTTTAAATTATCTAAATATCAAGATAGATTAGTTAAATATTATGAAGAACATCCTGATTTTATTGAACCTATTTCAAGAAAGAATGAAATGTTAAATAATTTTATTAAGCCAGGACTTGAAGATTTATGTGTTTCAAGAACTAGCTTTGATTGGGGAATTCCTGTTACATTCGATGATAAGCATGTTGTTTATGTATGGCTTGATGCATTAACTAATTATATTAGTTCTCTTGGTTATTTAAGTGAAGATGATTCCAATTTTAAAAAGTATTGGCCTGCAGATTTACATATAGTAGGAAAAGAAATTGTTAGATTTCATACTATAATATGGCCAATTATATTAATGGCTTTAGATATTGATATTCCTAAAAAGGTATTTGGTCATGGATGGTTAATTGTAAATGGTGGAAAGATATCAAAATCCTTAGGTAATTATAAAGATCCTAGAGAGTATATTGAGTCTTATGGGGTAGATGCAGTTAGATATTTTGCTTTAAGAGAAGTTCCTTTTGGAAGTGATGGTAATTTTTCTGAAGAAGCATTAATTTCTAGAATTAATGGAGATTTAGCTAATATATTAGGTAATTTAGTTCAAAGAACTATTTCTATGGGACATAAATATTTTGATGGAAAGATTGAAAACAAAGGATTTGAAGATGAAATTTCTAAAAACTTTATTGAATCAATAGATAATCTTGAAAGTATAGTTGAAGAAAAAATGGATAAATTGGAAATAAGTTCAGCATTAGAAGAAATATTCAATGTTTTAAGAGCTAGTAATAAATATATAGATGATACTACTCCTTGGATTCTTGCTAAGGATGAAAGTTTAAGTGATCAACTTCAAACAGTTCTTTATAATTTAATTGAATCTATTAGAGTATGTGCTAATTTATTAAAACCTTATTTACCAACAACGAGTGAAAATATTCTAAAACAAATTAATAGTAATGATGAAAGATTATCATTTGTAAATAATAATAAATATGAATTAAATCAACCTGAAATATTATTTAAGAGAATTGATGTAAAATAGTTTGTAAAATTTTTAAGAAACTGAGAAGTTTTGTGTCTTAGTTTCTTTTTTTTGTGATATATTTGTTTGGTAGTATTGATGTAAAATAAGATTTTAAGGAGATATTATGTTTAAAATAATTGATAAATTTGTTATTAATCAAAAAGTAGTATTCTTATTATTAGTTTTATTTTTATTAGTACTTTTCTTATTAGAGAGAAATATTTTGGATAGTCTATATATACTTTTAGTTTTTTTGTATAAACTTGTTATTTTTAAATAATATTAATAGGGGGGATTTTCTATGTTTATTGATACACATTGTCATTTAGAAAAAGAATTTTATGGAAATATAGATGATATTATAAACTATATAAATATTGTAGAAACAACAAATATAGTAGTATTANNAATGGATAAAATGATAGTATCTGGTTGTACTAAAGATGAAATAATTGAAGTGCTTGATTATATGAATAAATATGAACAAGTATATCTTACAATTGGATTTCATCCAGAAGTTGCTAACAATGTTACTGATGATGATATTAAATGGCTTAAGAATTTGATTGTTAATAATGATAAGATTATTGGTATTGGAGAAATTGGATTGGATTATCATTATGATGGATATGATAAAAATGTACAAATTTCGTTATTTAAAAAACAATTGAAACTAGCTGAAGAATTAAATTTGCCAGTTGTTATTCATTCTAGAGATGCAACATCAGATACTATTGATGTATTAAAGCAATATTCTGTAAAAGGAGATATTCATTGTTTTAGTGGAAGTTTAGAAACTGCTAAGATTTATGTTAAGATGGGATTTTTACTTGGAATAGGTGGAGTGGTTACTTTTAAAAATAGCAAGCTTCGTGAAACAATTAGTAAATTATCACTTGATAATATATTACTTGAAACAGATAGTCCTTATTTAACACCCGTTCCACATAGAGGTGAATTAAATAGTTCTAAATATATTCCATTAATTGCTGAAGAGATTGCTAAAACTTTTGAAGTTTCAGTTGATGAAGTATATAATGCAACTACTTTAAATGCAAAGTCTTTATTCAATTTAAAATAGTTTTTAATTTTTTTATTATCATGTTATACTATTTATAAGGAGGATAATAGTGATTATCTATTAATTAAGTTATGAGTAAAGATAAAGTAAAAGATAGTAAACAAGGGTTATTGACTGCTTTTGGAATAATTATTATTTTAATGGTTGGTGTAATTGTGTTCTTTGCTTCAAAATCATATTTGTCTAATACAAAAAAGGAAGAGAAGAAAATTACTAATACTATAACTTTAAATTATGTTACTAAAAATAATGAAATTACAGTTGATAGTTCTGCAATTCTTACTGATGAGCAAGCTATAATACTAAAAAGTGGAAAAAATGTATTTGATTTTTCTGTTAATGGTAAGATTTCAAAAAATACATCTTGTAATTTTGAAATTGTAATTTCAAAAGATGAGACTTCTACCATTCCAGATGATAAAATAAAAATATATTTAAAAAAATCTACTGATGGTACTTATTCTAAAGTTGAAGATTTAATTAAACCAACATATTTTGAATTGTCAGAGAATTTAAAATTATCTAAGGATAGCGGAATGCTTTTAGATAAAGGTACATTTACAAAAGATGATAATATTTATTATAGACTTATAGTTTGGGTAGATTCTACTTATGTTCCAATAAATAGTCAAGATTTTTATAAGTTATCAGTAAATATATATGGTGATATGTAAAATATTGATGTAAAGTTTTTATAAGAAGTTGTGTAAAGTGACTTCTTTTTTTTAATTTTATATTTCATTATTTTAAAATCTGTATTATGATTAATTTAAATAAGGAGGTGGCTATATGGAAAACACAATTTTGTCAAATAATCCAGTAGAATTAGATAATACCAAAAGTAATCTTTTGTCAAAAATTGTCTATTTTGTCAAATTTATGTTAAAAATACTTGTTAATTTTTGCTTGATAGTATTATTTCTTTTGACTTGTTTTGTTGCTCTTGTCTTTGTAGATGATGAAATTAATAAGGCCAGAGGTATAGATGTTCCTCCTATTGTAAGCGCTTATGTTATTGTTAGTCCAAGTATGACACCTACTATTAAAGTTCAAGATGCTGTTTTAGTATTTAGATCTTCTAACTATCAAGTTGGAGATATTATTACTTTTAGAAGTACTGATTCTAGGTATTCTGGTTATACTATTACTCATAGAATTAATGATGTTATTACAGCAAATAATGGAAAAGTAATGTATATAACGAAGGGAGACAATAATTCTATTCCTGATAGCGCTCCTGTATATCAAGAAAATATTTATGGTAAAGTAGCATTAAAAATTCCATATTTAGGTTTTATACAAAATGTTTTATTTAATCCTGTTGTTTTATTCTTAATTTTATTAATACCATCAATTATCTTTGTTACATATAATATAGTTTTATATTTTAAAACTATTAAACAGAATAATAAAGAAGAACTTAATGAAAATGTTGAAAATTTACTTGATAATGAGACCAATTCAAATATAATAGATGAAAAGAAGGAAGAAATAGAAATTCTGTAATTATTTGGTTGGTGATTATATGAGAGATTTTAATTATAAAAAAAAGTTTGGTCAAAACTTTTTAAAAGATAATAGAATTGTTGAAAGAATTGTAAGTGAATCTGATGTTCCATCTAATACTTTAGTTGTAGAAGTTGGACCTGGAAAGGGAATTTTAACTCGTGAAATTTCTAAAGTTGCAAAAAATGTTCTTTGTTATGAAATAGATGAGGAATTAGAAGATTCCTTAATAAAACTTCAGCATGATATCAATAATGTTAAGGTTATTTTTTCCAACTTTTTAACTAGAGATATAAAAAATGATTTAGATAATTATGAATATGAAAATTTGTATTTTATAAGCAATGTTCCATATTATATAACTACATCTATTCTTATGAAAATAATGAATTCAGAAAACACTTTTAATAAGATAACAATGATGATTCAGAAAGAAGTTGGTGATAGATTTAGTGCTGTGCCAGGGAGTAAGGCTTATTCATCAATAACTGTTTTTCTTAATTATTACTATAATATTAAAAAATTATTTAATGTAAGTCGTAATGAATTTATTCCAGTACCTAACGTTGATAGTGTTGTTGTTTCTTTATCATTAAAAGACAAAAGAGAATTTTTAAAAAATGAATCTCATTTTTTTGAACTTGTTAGAGAGAGTTTTAAATTTAAAAGGAAAACTATTAGAAATAATTTGAAGAAATATGATTTAAATATTGTAGGTAATGTTTTAGAAGAATTTGGTTTTTCATTAAATAGTCGTGCTGAACAATTACCTTTGGGGGTATTTGTTAAAATTAGTAATGAATTAAATAAGTAGTTTAAAGCAAATTATAAAATTTGCTTTTTTTTGTTCTTTTTTTCTTTTTTTGTTCATATGTTTTTTAGGAGGATTAATTATGAATTTTAAAAGAGGTGACTATGTTACTAGAAAATCTCATGGCAATGATATTATTTTTCAAATTGTAGATATTATTAATGATAATGTTATTTTAAATGGAATAGAAGTAAGACTTTTGGCAGATAGTAGTATTTCTGATTTAGTTAAAGTTGCTTCAGATATAGATTTTTACAAAGAGGATCGTGAACTTACTGTTAATGCTATTAATGCATTAAATTTGGATAGAGATGAGTATTTTTATTTACCTGGAAAGATACTTCATATTGATGCTGACAATAATTATTTAGAAAGATGTATAAAGTTTTATACAGATTTAAAAGTTGAAGCTTATGGCATTAATATGAAGGAAGATGAAATTGAAAAAAAGATTGTTAATAAATTAAATGAGTATAAACCAGATATTTTAGTTATTACTGGTCATGATGCTTATTTTAAGTCCAAGGGTAATTCTATGAATTTAGATAACTATCAAAATAGTTTAAATTTTGTTAAAGCAATAAAGAAGGCAAGAGAATATGAACCTAGTCAAGAAAAACTAATAATTATAGCTGGTGCTTGTCAGTCGAATTATGAAGAATTAATTAAAGCTGGTGCAAATTTTGCTTCTAGTCCAAAAAGAATAAATATTCATGCACTTGATCCTGCGATAGTTGCATCAAGTGTTTCTCTTTCTGAGAAAAACAAAAATATAAATTTAATTGAAATACTTGAAAAAACTAAATATAAATCAGATGGAATAGGGGGAATAATAACTAATGGAACAATGTATGTGGGGTTTCCTCGATGAATAAAGAGTTATTAAGAAAGAAAATAAATGAGAAAAAAGGTTTTTCATATAGATTTATTTTCAATGGAAGTAGAAATCAAATAGAAGAGTTTACTGGTAAGATAATTGATGTTTTTCCTTCAGTTTTCCTTGTTAAAACAACAGATAAGAATCCAAGGGTTAGATCTTTTTCTTATAATGATGTAATTACATCTAGTTTAGAAATATATGATGAATAAAGATTTTAACAAAATATATTGCATTTTAAAAATATATATTATAAAATGTAGTTAGAATATACTGAATAGGAGGATTACAAAGTGAAAATTACATCAGTTAAAGTTCATAAAATTGAGAAAGAAGATTCTCGTATGAAAGGAAAGGCTTCTGTTCTATTGGATGATTGTTTTGTTATAAAAGATATTAGAATTATCCAGGGTGATGACAAAATGATAGTTGCTATG
This sequence comes from Caryophanales bacterium UBA7476, assembly GCA_002477275.1. Lineage (GTDB taxonomy): Bacteria > Bacillota_I > Bacilli_A > RF39 > UBA660 > CAG-417. Next base: position 8,534 of record DLOU01000005.1, on the reverse strand, counting down.
CCTAATAAGGTTTATCCAGACGGACAACATCATGATGTTGCTCATCCAATTAATCAAGAAACAAGAAAAATGTTTGAAGATGCTATATTAGAAGAATATAATAAAGCAGAAGAAGAAACAGATTCAGAAGAAGAATAAAATGACCTTTTGGTCATTTTTTGTTCTATTATTATTTTTTTTGAATAATATTTATTGGTGATGCTAATGGAAAAACTAGATAGTAGTATAAATAGTTATAATCATTCTATAACTATGGTGGAAAGAAAAACTTTTGTTACCAGTGGTGTTAAAAAAATAGAAAATTTTGATGATAGTCAGTTTTTAATCGATACTGTTATGGGGTTTTTGTTAGTAAAAGGGGAAAATCTTGAATTGATTAAACTAGATACTTTACAAGGAACTATTTCTATAAAAGGATTAATTAATAGCTTAAATTATTTAGATGATAGTAATAAAAAGGAAAAAGATAATAGTATCTTTAATAGACTTTTTAAATGATTAATTTAACGTATCAAATAAAAGCTATTATTTTCTCTTTTTTTTATGGGATTTTTTTCTCTTTCTTTTTTAATCTAAACTATAGATTTTTGTTTCATTATAAAAAAATAGTTAGAATAATTTTTGATTTTGTTTTTATAATTGATTGTGGATTATTATATTTCTATATATTACAATTATTAGATTATGGCTATCTTCATTTTTATTTTCTATTTAGTTTTATTATTGGAGTCTATTTGTTTTTTTCTTTTTTTAAGAAACATGTTCGAAATATACGTAAAAAACATGTCAATAAATGAAATCTTTTGTTTAATCGGTTGTGAAAAAGATTTAATAGAATTATAATGTATGTTAGGAAGGTAGGTGGATAATTGTGACTAGTAAAAATAAAAGTAAATATTCTCGTAAAAAACGTCGTAGATTATTAATTCTAGGTACTTTTTCTATTGTTACAATTACTCTAACTACTTATACAATGGGAAAGTATTGGATACAGATTTATGCTAAATCTCATGAAAAAGAAGAATTAACAAAAGAACTTAAAGTTTTAAAGAAAAAAGAGTCTTCTTTAAGAGCTGATGCTAACAAGATGCAAGATAAAGAGTATATAGCAAGATATGCTAGAGAAAAATATTTATATAGTAAGGATGGGGAATTTATTTTAAGGATACCTTAAAATAAATTTTTTCTCTTTATTGAAAAAAAATATTATTTTAGATAAAATTAATATGTTATATTTTTTATGGAAGTGAAATTATGAATAATTATTCTATTGATCAAAATTTTAAATTTAATAATAACGATACAATTGTTGTAGGGTGTTCAACTGGACCTGATTCAATGGCTTTAATGGATATGCTTCTTAAAGTAAGAAGTAAGTACAATTTGTTTCTAATTTGTGCTCATGTTAATCATAATGTTAGAAAAGAAAGTTATGCTGAAGCTACTTTTATGCAAGAATATTGTCAACAGAATAATGTGATTTTTGAGAGTATGATAATCGAAAATTATGGAGATGATAATTTTCATAATGAAGCAAGAAATATTAGGTATAATTTTTTTGAAAAAATTGTTAATAAGTATGGTGCTAAATATTTAATGACTGCTCATCATGGTGATGACTTAATTGAAACAATACTGATGAGAATTGTTAGAGGATCTAATTTAAATGGTTATGCTGGTTTTAAAAGAGTAGTTGATATGGGAAATTATTATTTAGTTAGACCATTAGTTGATTTTACAAAAGATGAACTACTTAAATATGATGAAGAAAATGAAATTCAATATTTTGTAGATAGTTCAAATGCTAAACCAAAATATACTCGTAATAGATATAGGAAAGTTGTTCTACCTTTTCTTAAAGAGGAAGATCCAAATGTTCATCGTAAATTTTTAAAATTTAGTGAAAATATTATGCAGGCTAATGAGTTTATAGAAAAAGAAAGAAATAAAGCACTAAAAAGAGTATTAGATAATGGCAGAATAGATATTCCAAAATTTTTAGAGCTAGATTCTTTTATTCAAAAAGAAATACTTTATTTTCTAATGGAAATATATTATCAAGATGATTTGATTTTGTTAAATGATAGACACATTTCCCTTTTAATAAATATTATCACTAGTGGTAGAAAAAATGTTACGGTAAATTTACCTAATGAAGTTATAGCTGTAAAAGAATATGATAAATTTTTCTTAAGAAAAGAAACAGATGAACTTACTTCATATGAAATTGAATTTTCTGATATAGTTGATTTACCTAATCATCATTCAATTAAAAAAATAGATGATTGTGATGACAATAGTAATAATATTTGTAGATTATCAAGTGACGAAGTTCAATTACCACTTATTGTTAGAACAAGAAAATTGGGTGATAAGATTAATATTAAAGGTATGACTGGATCAAAGAAAATTAAGGATGTATTTATTGATAGTAAGATTAGTAAATCAAGTAGAGATTTATGGCCGGTTGTTGTAGATAGCTTAGATAGAGTTGTTTGGCTCCCTGGTTTAAAAAAATCTAAGTTTGACAAAAAGAAAGAAGAAAGATATGATATAGTATTGAAATATTATTAAGGAGGAAATATGAATAAAAAAGTAAATAAAAAGACTATAAAACGTGGTCTATTACCATATTTATTTATCATTATTATTGGTTTAGGAATCTTATACGTTTTTAATTTCTTAAATCACACTACTAACGTTTTAACTTATGATGAATTTATGAGTAATTTAAACAAGGGTAAGGTTGAAACAATAGTTTTAGTTCCTAGAGATAGAGCTCAAACTTATGAGGTTACTGGAAAACTTAAAGGATATAGTGAAAATGAAAGTTATTATGCTATACTACCTAAATCTGAAAGTGTTATTAGTAAGGTTGTGGAATTAAGTGAAACTAATAAAATAAGTTTTACTACTAAAGCAGATCCTGAATCTAGTACATTATTACTAGTACTTGCTGATGTATTACCAATGGTTTTATTATTAGCACTAGCATTTTTCTTTTTAAATAGACAAATGGCTGGAAATAGAAGTTCAATGGATTTTGGAAAGAGTAAAGCAAAACTTTCTGACGATAAAAATAAAGTAACATTTAAAGATGTTGCCGGATTAAAAGAGGAAAAAGAAGAAGTTAAAGAATTAATTGATTTCTTAAAGAATCCAAAAAAATTCCAAAGATTAGGAGCAAGAATTCCTAAAGGAGTTTTATTGATGGGTCCTCCTGGAACTGGTAAAACATTACTTGCCAGAGCAGTTGCAGGTGAGGCTAATGTTCCATTCTACTTCATTAGTGGTTCAGACTTCGTAGAATTATTCGTTGGAGTAGGAGCTAGTCGTGTTAGAGATATGTTCCAACAAGCAAAAAGAAATGCACCATGTTTAATTTTTATTGATGAAATAGATGCTGTTGGTAGACAAAGAGGAACTGGTTTAGGTGGAGGTCACGATGAACGTGAGCAAACATTAAACCAATTATTAACAGAAATGGATGGTTTTGGAGAAAATACTGGAATAATTATAATGGCTGCTACAAACAGACCAGACGTACTTGATCCAGCACTTTTAAGACCAGGAAGATTCGATAGACAAGTTACAGTTAGTTTACCTGATATAAGAGGTCGTGAAGAAATACTTGCTGTACATGCTAAGAATAAAAAATTAGCAAATGATGTAACTCTTAAAAACTTAGCAAAGAGAACTCCAGGATTTAGTGGAGCTGATCTTGAAAACTTACTTAATGAAGCTGCACTTCTTGCTGTAAGACGTGATAAAAATGCCATTACAATGCATGAAGTTGATGAAGCTACTGATAGAGTTTTAATGGGACCTGCTAAAGTAAGTCATAAATATAGTGAAAAAGATAGAAAGCTAGTTGCTTATCATGAAGCTGGACATGCAGTTATTGGTTTAAAACTTGCAAGTGCTTCTGATGTTCAAAAAGTTACAATTATTCCAAGAGGTTCTGCTGGTGGATATAATATGATGGTTCCTAGTGAAGAAAAATTATGTTCTACTAAAACTGATTTATTAGAACAAGTTACTGGTCTTCTTGGTGGTCGTGTAGCTGAAGAAATAGTATTTAAAGAAGTTACAACTGGAGCAGAAAACGACTTTTCAAAGGCTACTAAGATTGTTAGAGCGATGGTTACTGAATATGGTATGAGTGATCTTGGACCACTTCAATTAGAACAACAAGAAGGAGCTGCATTCTTAGGAAGAGATTATAATAAAACTCGTAATTTCTCTGAAACAGTTGCTCATGAAATAGACATTGAGATGAGAAAAATTGTTGATAAATGTTATGTTGATGCTAAAAAAATAATTAAAGAAAATAGAGATTTATTAAATCTTATTGCTGAAACTTTATTAGAGTATGAAACATTAACAAAAGAACAAATTGATTATTTGGTAGAAAATGGTAAAATGCCAGAAGAAGATAATGAAAATTTAGAATCTATGTCATTAACTACATTAAGACAAATGGCTAAAGATAAAGGAATTAAAAATTCTTCTAAAATGAATAAAGCAGAAATAATTGATGAGTTAGATAAAATTAAAGATTAACATGTGAAATTATCACATGTTTTTTATTTTCTTTAATCTTGTGATTTTTTATGTTTAATGTTATAATACAGCAAGTAAGTGGTGGTATTGTGAAAAAAAAGTTAATTATATTATTGATATTAATCTTTTCTGGACTTCTTGTTTTTGGTTTAGTTACTCAGTTTAATGAGAAAAAGGCAAACAAAGAGATTTTAAAAAAAATTACTTCTTCTAACAAGAAAAGTAGTGTTGAAGATGATATAAAATTGGATGTTCAGGAGAGTAATACTAATCAAAGTGTTATTGCTGATAGTTATTTTGAAGAAGAGGATGTTAATAAAAAAAGTGATGAAGAATCAGAAGTTGTTACATATGTTGAAGATGTTATAGATACGGCTATTTATGATGACGAAGTTACTGACCAAAATGAATCAAAATTAAAAAATACATTTATATTACTTACTGATTTTATCTTTTATGATGGGCAAATTAAAGGTCATACTTTTAGTGAACTAAAAAACACTGAAAAAGAGAAGATTATTAATTCATGGGAAAAGTTAGATAATTATATAGAAAATAAGTATCCTAATTACAAAGAAACAATAAAAAATACTTCTAAAAAAAATTATTCTAAAATAAAAGATAAGTTTTATGATTTAAAAGAACAAATTCGATCATCTTTTCAAGAAAAAGTTGGAGATGAGACATATAATAATACTATTGATCAATTCAATGAAGATAAATCAAATTTTGAGAGTACAATAGAACCATATAAAGAAGCTGGGAAAAGTGTTGTAGAAGCAGCTAAAGATAAGTATGAAAGTACAAAAGAAAAATTAAAGGATTGGTATAAGAATTATAAAGAATCTAATTAGTGGGTGATATTATGTGGAAAATTGGTAATGTTGAAATAAAAAATAAAATTGTATTAGCACCTATGGCAGGGATTTCCAATTCTGCATATAGAAGAATTTGTAAAGAAATGGGTTGTGGTCTTGTTTATGCTGAGATGGTCAGTGATAAGGCTATTTCTTATGGTAATAAGAAAACTATTGATATGCTATATATGAGTGAAGATGAAAGACCAATAGCTCAGCAAATATTTGGTACTGATGTTGATAGTTTTGTTACTGCAGCAAAGTTTATTGAGAAACAAATGAAACCAGATATAATTGATATTAATATGGGTTGTCCTGTTCCGAAAGTCGCTCTAAGGGCGCAAGCTGGATCAGCACTTCTAAAAAATCCTAAAAAAATTAGGGAAATAGTTGAAGCTGTAGTTAAAACTGTAAATGTTCCAGTTACTGTTAAGATTCGAAGTGGTTGGGATAATAATAGTATTAACGCTCCTTTAGTTGCTAAAATATGTGAGGAAGCAGGAGCAAGTGCAATTACTGTTCATCCTAGAACTAGAAGTCAGGGATATAGTGGTAGAGCAGATTGGTCTATAATAAAACAGGTAAAAGAAGCAGTTAAAATTCCAGTTATTGGAAATGGTGATATAACTAAACCTGAAGATGTTAAAAGAATGCTTGAAGAAACAGGGTGTGATGCAGTAATGATTGGAAGAGGAATTCTTGGAAACCCTTGGTTAATAAAAAATTCATTATTATATTTAGAAGGAAAAGAATATACTTTGCCAACATCGAAAGAAAAGATAGAAATGTGTATTAAGCACTTAAATTATTTACAAGAGACTAAACCTGAAAAATTAGTAATATTAGAAATTAGAAGTCATCTTGCTTGGTATTTAAAAGGGATACCTTCGAGTAATAGTATTAAAAATAAAGTATATCAATGTAATAATATTCGTGATATAATTCAAGTATTAAAGGAATTTTTAGGAGGATTAGAAAATGAGTAATGTGAATGAAAAAGATGAAAAAGTTTATTTTGTACAAAGACTAGTTTCATATCTTATAGATATATTAATAGTTATGTTTGTTGCTACTATATTAAGTATGCCATTTCAAAATAGGGATTCTATTACTAAGCTTACAAAACAAGCAAGTGAGTATTCTACTAGCTACATGGAAGGTAAAATTGGTATTTCAGAATATATGAATAAAACTGCTAATATAGAATATCAACTAGCTAAAGCAAATGGAGTTTCAAGTATTATTACAATATTTTTGAATGTCTTATATTTTGTTGTTTTACAAAAATGTTTGGGTGGACAAACTATTGGTAAAAAAGTACTTAAAATAAAAGTTATAAAAAAGGATAAATCGGATTTAACAATGAATGACATGGTATTAAGGGCATTAATAAATAATTCTATTTGGGGTGATATAATTATTGCTGCACTGTTATTAATTAATAAAAATTGTTATTTCTATGGTTCTTTGACCATTGAGTTAATCTGTTTTATGATAACTGCAGTTAGTATATTTATGGTTATTATTCGTAAAGATGGAAGAAGTGTTTCTGATTTAATTGCAAAAACACAAGTTGTTAGGGAGGATTAATTATGAGAGAATATACAGAACAAGAACAAGTTAGAAGAGAAAAATTAAAGAATATAGAACATGCATATCCAGATAAATTTGAGGTTAATTATGAAATAGCTGATGCTAGTAAGTTAGAAGATGGAGCTACTGGTGTAAGAGTAGCTGGTAGAATAATCTTAATGCGTAAAATGGGTAAAATGAGTTTTTTAACTATTGGAGATATTTTAGGAAAAATTCAAATATCAGTTAAATTAGATATGGTTGGTGAAGAGGAGTACTCAAATTTTAAAGCTAATTATGATTTAGGAGATTTTATTGGTGTTGAAGGAGAGGTATTTACTACTCATACTGGAGAAAAAACTATTAGAGCTAGCAAAATAGAATTTTTAGGTAAAGCATTAAAACCATTACCAGAAAAGTTTCATGGTGTTGAAGATATTGAAACAATTTATAGAAAGCGTTTCTTAGATTTAATAACAAATGATGAAAGTAAAGAAAAATTTTTGTTTAGAACTAGATTTATTAGAGAAATACGTAATTATTTGGATTCAAAAGGATATATTGAAATAGAAACTCCTATTTTGAATAATAAAGCTAGTGGAGCTACTGCTAAACCATTTATTACACATCATAATGCGTTAGATATTGATTTGTATTTAAGAATTGCTCCTGAAACTTATTTAAAGAGAGCTGTTGTAGGTGGTTTTACAAAGGTATTTGAAATAGCAAGATGCTTTAGAAATGAAGGTATGGATCTTACTCATCTTCAAGATTTTACTATGATAGAAGGTTATGGTGCATATTTAAATTATAAAGATAATATGAAGTTCTTGAGAGAAATGCTTCAAACAATCATTATGAATCTATTTGGGACACTAGAAATCAATGTTGGAAATGAAAAGGTTGATTTAAGTGGTGAATGGGAAGAAGTTAGTTTTAGGGATTTAATTTTAAGATATTCTGATATTGATATAAAAGAATATAATACAAAAGAAAAACTTCTTAAAAAGATTAGAACTGATAAGATAGAGATAGATAGTGAAACACCACTTGAAGATTTAGGATATGGTAATTTAGTAGATCAATTATATAAGAAAGTTGCAAGACCTCATATAATTAACCCTATATTTTTAACTGAACATCCGATTAGTTTATCTCCACTTGCTCGTGCTAATGATGATGATCCTAGTATTACTGATCGTTTCCAATTAGTTATTAATGGAGCAGAAATTATAAATGCTTATTCAGAATTAGTTGATCCTCAAGAACAAGAAAGAAGATTATTAGAACAAGCAAAACTTAAAGCAGCTGGAGATGATGAAGCGATGCCAATGGATTATGATTATATTGAAGCAATGGAATATGGTATGCCTCCAATCAGTGGATGGGGTATGGGAATTGATAGAATTGTTCAATTACTTACTAATTCTGATAATATTAAAGATGTTGTTTTATTCCCACTTATGAGAAACAAAGATGAAAATAATTAGAATATAAAAGACAAATAGTTTAAAACTTATTTGTCTTCAGACTGTTGACAAA
>DLOU01000031.1 GCA_002477275.1 Caryophanales bacterium UBA7476 | reverse complement strand
ATTTATTTCATTCTTTTTTTAGTTTTTATGCTATAATACGTCTTAATTTATGGGGTGATTATTTTATGAAAAAAGAAAGAGAACTTTTTAATACTAGAAAAGAGTATTTTAAATTATTTGTTATTTCTGAAGGAAGACTTCCAAGAGCTCATGAACAAAAGTTTCCTGATGGAGAAGATTTAAGACTTTGGTTTGATGATTTGTTGAAACTATCTTTCTTTAGAGATTATTGTCTTGAGATAAAAGATATATTAAGTAATGATTCTTACCGTATTTTAACAAATAAAGAAAGAGAAGAAGAATTTTTAAGTTTTGTTGTTAAATATGATTATATTCCTAAGAGGGGTGAAATGTATTTCTCTGATGATATAGATATGTATAGTTGGTATTTGAGTTATAAAACTCGTCACGAAGAATTTGAAACAAGAGTTCATGAATTACTTAGTGAATATAAAGATTTAGATTTATCAGAAATATGGTTTTTTGTTAAAGAAGAATGCTTTGAAATAGTTAAGAAATTAAAACGAATACCTGATCATGGAGAAGTTATTACTGAAAATGGAATAGATGTTAGAAGTATTTTTGATAAATTAGAAAAGAGTGATCCTATTATTTATGAAGAATTTTTACTTTTAATTTCTTCATATAAAGAGAATCATTTATCTATTGATCAAAGAGTAAGTGAGTTTTTATCTTCTGTAAAAAGACTAGGATACATACCTTATGTGCAAGAAACAAGATTTTCTGATGGTACTGATATGTATACTTGGTATAAAAAATATGAAGAAAAAGTACCAGGATTAAAAAATAGTGTTTTAGGTTTACTTGAAAATAAAATAGAAAAGAATAAACTTAATATTTATTTAATACCTAATTTTAGAAAAAACGGTGGTAAATTTTATACTATTTGCACTAATGTTGGAGAAGTTATTGATTTAGATGGAGTGGCAACTTTTGATGATCTGAAAGAAAAGGATAGTAGTGTTGTAAAACGTGGTGGACTAATATTAAAAAAAGATGAAGAAATAGGTAATGTTAGTTTTATAGAAAAAAATAATGAAAAAAAAGGCAAAGTAATAATGAAAATTTACTTGCTTTTTTTGTTTGTAAAAATTATTATTATAATAGGAGGAGAATTATGAAGAGAAGAAAAAATAAAAAGACGGCACTTATTTTAGTATTAATACTCTTAATAAGTGTTGGATATGCAGCTTTAGCAAGTAACTAAAGATTAATGGATCTTCAAATGTTAAAGCATCATCGTGGAATGTATATTGGGATAATGTACAAATAAAAGATGGAAGTGTTCCAGCTGATAATAATAACAAAGCTAGAATAACTGATTCAGCTAAAACACAAGTAGAATATAGTGTAGTTTTATCTGAACCAGGAGATTTTTATGAGTTTACAGTTGATGCAGTTAATAATGGAACTATAGATGCAATGATAGCAGCAAATGGAATAGTAAATGGAGTATATTCAGATAGTAGTTATACTACACCAGCAACTCTACCAGAAGCAGTAAGTTATACAGTAACTTATGCAGATGGAACTGAAATACAAGATAAACATTTACTTGCAAAGAAAAATGGTAATACACCAACAACAGAAACATACAAAGTAAGAATAGAATATAGAAATGATGATGAAATAGATCCAGATGATTTAGATAATGATAATGATCATACATACTATTTCAAGTTTAGTGTAAATTATGTACAAGCAGATTCAACAGCAATAGATAAAAATGCAAGTGCAAGTGCAATTCATTATGTATCAAGACAAAATGAAGGGCAAATAACACCAGGAGATATCATCGGAATAGGAGAAACAGAAGACTTCTATGTAATAAGTAGTAATCAAGAAAAAACAGTACTACTTGCAAAATATAATCTTATGGTTGGTAATATGAATGATGGTAGTGATAATCAGGTTCAGATTCCTACTAATACTCCAGGATATGGATTACAGAGTGTTAATGCATTAGGTTATAACTTATCAAATAATATTGCAACAGTAGTTTTTTCGGATATTAATTATTGGATGAGTGATAATATTTTGATAGACGTATATAATAAAAATAATACAATTTATTATGATTCAAGTAATTATATGTTTAAATATATATCAAATGATGAACAAGCATATCCATATATATATGATAGTAATTCAAATGTATATCAATATATAAGTGGAGAAAATGGTTATGTAGAAAAATTAAAAGATATGGGGGCACCTTCAACGATAGTAGGACGATTATTATCATATGAGGAAGCCGATGCTGTAAAAAATGTACAATTTGAAGGAATATCTATTATATTTGATGGTCATCAAGATTATTTACTTGGTTCTGCTTCATCATCTGATTGTCTTTGGATGGTTACTTTTGATGGTTCGGATTTTTATTATGATGGTTGCTATTATTATCATGGTGATAGTGTTGGTACTGGTGGTGTCCGTCCAGTTATAGAAATTCCTACAAGTGAAATTAAATAATATAAAGTTCTCGATTGAGGACTTTTTTTGTTTTCTAAGTATTGACTTTGTATATTTTGTTAGTTAGAATAATTTATAGTGTGTGAGACTGTGTTAAAAAAAGATATGTTGGGTTAGTAGGGAGGATAATAATATGAGTGAATATAAGTATAGACCTTATGAAGAAAGAACTGCTTTGGAGCAATACAAAGCACTATTAAAAGATATTTTAGAAAATGGAAAAGATAATCCTTGTGCAATGGTTGATGGAAATACTGGTGAACCATTGTATACAAAAGAACGTTTAGGCGTTGTTACTAGATTTGATGTTTTAAAAGATGGAGCACCAATTATTACTGAAAGAGATATTTCAGGTTTTTATAAGAGTGCTATTGGAGAATTATTTGCTTTTATTAATGGGGCAAGAACTCAAGAAGAATTAGAACAATTTGGTTGTAAATGGTGGAAGTCTTGGGTAACTGAAAAGAAATGTGCTAAAAGAGGGCTTGAAACTGGAGATTTAGGACCAGGTAGCTATGGAGCAGCATTTCATGATTTTCCAACAAAGGATGGAGAAAGTTTTAATCAATTTGCTGAAATAATAAAACAAATGAAAGAAAGACCAGAACTTAAAACACATTTAATTACCCCTTGGATTCCAAATTATACAATTAGAAATCAAGATCATACTCAAAAAGTTGTTGTATGTCCTTGCCATGGATGGATACATTTTAATATAATTGATGACAAACTTAATATGACTATGTATCAAAGAAGTTGTGATACAGTAGTTGGACTTCCAAGTAATTGGGCTCAATATACTGCACTTCTTCTTGCTATGTCTAATGTAATGGGATTAGAACCTGGTGAGTTTGTTCATATGATAAGTAATGCACATATTTATAGTAATACTTTTGAAACTGCTGAAACAATTTTATCTAGAGAAGCAGCACCATTTCCTACTTTAAAAGTAGTAAATAATCACGATAGTATATTTGATTATAGAAAAGATGATTTTGCTTTAGAAGATTATCATCCTAAAGAGAAAATTTTAAAAATCCCAATAGGAGTTTAATATGTATAGTGATGAGAATATAGGAAAACTTGATATTGAAGCTTTACAAAAAGCTAAAGCAGAAGGTAAAAAGATAGGTTTAGTCCAAGGGTCTTGGGATCAATTTCATATTGGTCATTTAAAATATATAAAAAAGGCAAAAGAAAATTGTGATTATTTAATAGTTGGTATTGATAGTGATCAAAAAATTCAAAAAAGAAAAGGGAAGAATAGACCTCTTATTCCTGAAAAAGAAAGATATGAAATGATTAAAGAATTGGGAGTAAGTAAAACTGGTACTTACGAACCTGGTAAAAGTATTGCTGATGATATAGTTATTAAAGCTGTTGATGAGAAAAAATGGGAATTAATAAAGAAAATCTATCCTGATGTATTAATAACTATAACTGAAAATTATACTACAGAAGAGTATAATGCTTTAACACAAATTTGTGGCTCTGTACTTGTTTTACCAAGACAAGCAGAAACATCAACATCTGATAAGTTAAGGAAAAAATTAATTGCAAGTATGGCAGATAAAGTAGATAATTTTGAAGAAAGATTTGAAACTGCAGTTGAGGATACAAAAAGAAGATTAGAGTCAGTAGAAAATAGAGAAGAGCCATTTGAAGGCATGATGGATCATCTAAGTGATTCAACTGATTGGGTTGCTCCTGTGGTTGCTGCAGCAAAAGTGAATGATAACTGGTATTATGGGGCAAACCAATGTGATCATACAATTTCTAAAAGAGATTTAAATGAAAGAACAGAGTTATTTTATTCTACTGTTGAACATGCTGAAATTAATTTGTTAAAGAGAATAACTGATATTGGAGAAATTGATACCATTTATGTTTCATTATTTCCATGTGATAGATGTATGAAAACTTTAATAGATAAAGGTGTAAAAAGAATATATTATATTGAAGATCATCCTGAAAGAAATTGGAGCAAAAGATCTCATGCACTTGCTGAAAAAAAAGGAATTGAAGTTATTTATTTATTAGAAAAAAAGAAAGAAGATATTTCACAAGGAATAGAAGAAGAACAAGATTATTCAGGATATAAATATATTTATCCTCCAAATTCTAGAAAACAAGAACAATTAGATATTATGACTAACTTTGAAAAAGAAAATAAAGATCCTCTTGATCCTGATTTGATAGAGCAAGATATATTATTCTTTACAAAGCATTGGTATATTTCTGAAAATAGATTTCCATATGAAAATGTAGAAAGACAATTTTTAATAGCTTCTCGTTATCCTGTATATAATATAGAAGATATGAGTCAAGAAATGTGGAATGATTTAAATAAAGTATGGTTGAAACTTGTTTCTGAATATGGTCTTGATGGTGGGGCATTATGTTTTAGATTTGGTGATCCATCGCTTTCAGGTGCTTCATTAAAGAGACTTCATGCTCATTTAATTATGCCAAAAGTTGAAGAAAAAGCTAAGTTCGCTATTGGTGGACATAAGACTTTAAAAAAAGGTTTAGAAATCAAATAGAAAACATTTTATATGTTTTCTATTTAATTATGTGGTATTATTTTAGTAGGATAGGAATTATATTGCTAGGAGAATTATATGGAATTTGAAGAATTAATGAGTAGAGTAGAAGATACTGGTTTAAGAGAAGAAACTTTGATTGAAATACTGAACAGAATTAGTAATGACTCTTTTGATATAAGGAAACTATATCTTCCAAGTGATAGGAAAGTTTATTATTTTAAAGATGATAGAAAATCTCTTTCAGCTGTTGATCGTGAAAAATATCAAAGACAAATTTTTGAGAAAATTGCAGAATCAATTAAAAATAATACTAGTCATGATCCTAGTATTGATGAAATTAAATTTGATAATAATTTAAGTGGAAAATCTGATTTATTTTTTACTATTTATTTTATGTCAAAGATAGATGATTTTGGAGGAAGTAAAAGGAAAGATATTTTTGAAAAAGTAGAACAAAAGACATCTGAAACTTGTAGATATACAAAAAGAATTTATTTAAATATTCCTATCAATGAGATTGGTGCAAAATTTTTGACTTTATTTAAAATGAAATGTATTGAAAAAGGTATTCCATCCAAAATGAAAGGTTTTGGTTCTTCAGCTAGTTATACTGAAGAAATGGATACAACGATAATTTATAGCAATGATTATTATTTTATTCAGCATATTAGTATTTTAGAAGAAATAGTAAAAGAATATCCAGATATTGTATCTACTTTTGGTTCTCCTGTGGTTTCTGGAGGAAGAGTTAAATCAAATGATGGAAATTGCTATTATACAATAGATAGTGGGTTATTAAATGGAAACACTCCAAATGATTTTTATGAAAGACTTTATAAGACAGCATTTGTGATCTTATGTTTACATATTATTGATGGTAAAGAGATAAATGATGATTTAATTAAACATTATTCAAATTCTAAGGTAGATGTTGAATTGTCTCGTTATAGATTATTAATAAAAGAAAAAAATATTGATATTAATAGTTTTACTGGTTTATATAAAGAGTTAGTTAAAAAAATTGCTTCATACAAGAAGTTTGGTGATTTTGCACATGTTGATATTCCTTTATATCAAGATGAGATTTTTGTTAAATATGTTTCAGATAATAAGTCTAAGAGCAAAGAAAATAATGAAACCTTTAAAATCATTATAACTATAGGACAATTGATTGGAATAGCTATATCAAAATATAAAAAGGATAATAATGTTGGCACTTTAATAGAACAAATAACATTAATTAAATTGAGGTATCAAGATATGCTTAAAAATGATTCATACTCTTCTATGGTGTTATTTAATTATTTCAGCAAATTTGATAAATTAATAGGTTTAAAATATGTTAAAGATGATTCTAAAGGTGATTATATTAATCAAGTTCAAGAAAAAGAATATTATAATGATTTAAAGAAACAGATAGATGAAATAATAGATGAAATCGTTTTAAATGATGATGAAATAAATAAAATTGTTTCAAAAAATTCTTTAAATAAATAATTATAACTAGATTGTGAGTGGTGAATATGTATGATATTAATTTAAAAAATTATTGGGATGTGTTATTTAGAAATTCTATTTTTATTTTTGGTGGTATAGGTTTTCTTTTTCCGAGTTTATATGCTTTTATAATTGTTGAAGATTATACATATTTTTATTTTATGGTACTACCAATTTTAATTATATTATATGGTGTTATTTGTATTATAAAAAATTTGATAAAAATTAAAGAAATAAAAAAATTAAATAAAGTAGGAAAATTAGTTAAAAATTTACCATTTAAAATGGAAAAAACAGATATTGTAGAAAATGATAGGAGAATTTTTAGAATAACATTAGACTATACTTTACCTTCAGGAAAAACTATTACCTTAAAAGGTGAACCAAGATATGATTTTAAGTTTTCAGATAAAGATGGTTTAGTTGATTTAGTAATTGATTGTAATAATCCAAAGAATTATTTTATTGATTTTGAAATAAATAGATTATCTGGTAATTTGCCTGAAGATTATTATGAATTAAAAAATAATGATTCAAAAAAAAATAATAAAAAAAATAAAAAATCAAAGTAGATATTATCATAATATCTACTTTAATATTTTTACAAATTTTCTCTTTTCAATTTCTTCTTCAATTGTTTCTTGAAAATTTAAGAAATAATAATTTAATTTAGTAAAATATTCATCGTTGTGTTTATTATTATCATTTATATAATCACTTAATCCTTCTACTGCATCATCTAATAGATTGGATAAAAATGATAATTCAGTATCATTAAAGTTACTTATTTTATTTAATATATTTAGTATACTAAAATCAACTGGTTTAAGATATATTTTAGATTCTAATTTTTTTTCATTAATCACTTTTTTTTCAATATTTATAATTCTTTCTATGTTGTATTCTTGTACATATTCAAATATTTCTTGTAATGCATTTAGTTCAATAATAATTAATTTTCTAAAGAATTTTTCCAACTCTTTATCACTAATTATATCACTTAAGTCATCTAATTCTCTTAGCTTTTCATTTATAATATTTAAGCATTCCTCCATATTTGGTAGTATTATACTTGTTACGTTTGATTTAATCTTTATATTTTTAATTGCATCTTCTATTATATTCTTTAGAAAGATTAATTCATATGGATTAATGGTATACTCAGGTATTTCTTTTATGTTAAAGTTGTAACTTCTTGTAATGTCATCATATTCATTACCTCCTTCAAAGATATCTCTATTTCTTTTAGATTTTTTTCTTTCAATATTTATAAATGCGTTATTTATTTCATTTAAATCATATCTTTTTACATAACTTAATACCATATCTAATGAATTTAATTCTTCTAAAGTACATACATCAAGTATTTCTTTAATTCTTTCATAATTTATATTTAGTTTTTCCATATTAATCCTCCTGTTTAAGAAAAACGCCATTTACTTTTTTATAGACTCTTTTAGCATTTTTTTCTATTTTCTTTTGTATTTCTTCTTCTAAGTTTATACCTAGTATTTCTGATATTCCCATTAAGTATATAGCAACATCAGCGAGTTCTTCACCTAAATCATCTTTACTCTTTAACCAAGCCATATATGCCTCTCCAAGTTCACCATATGCTAAGCAAAATTCTATGTTAAGATCAGTTACGTTAAATCCATGATTAACCTTATTTTGGTATACATCCTTTTGTAATTGTTTTAAATCTATCATATTTTTCCCTCCTTCAAAAATGATTATAAAATAAAAACGCTATATTAAATAGCGATATTTGGTCATACTAGATATTCCTTCTGAGAATATCTATTTAATTTCTAATTTTATATAATCTTCAATAAATTTGATTGGAGCCTTTGATAAAAACTTTTTATTATAAATTATTACAATGTATTCTTCATGTAATTTTGTGTCTATATCAATACACATAAACTCATCATTATTTTTAATAATATCTTTTATAATATATCCAACACCCAAATCATTTTTTACTCCGGTTAAAATACCTTCACTAGTATGTATATTTATTGATCTTTTTATTTTTACTTCATTTTTTATTAATACTTCGTCTAGGTATTTTCTATGATTTGTTCCTGGTACCGGTAGTACAAGAGGTACATTTTCTAAATCTTTAATTGTTTTAATGTTTTTATATTTTTCATATTTATCTTTTTTGCAAAAAAATGTATATTCAATAGGATATAATTTTACCATTTCTAAATCTTTATTAACAATATTTTCACCAATGGGTGACGAATAAATAATAAAATCAATTTGATGTTTATCTAAGAGTCCTAATAAATATTCTCTTGAGCCATTCATTAGTGTTATCTCAATATTTGGATATTTGTTATAGAAGTCAATTACCTTATCAAAAAAGAAGAAAGATGATATATATGATGGTAATCCTATATTTAATTTTCCTCTTTCTAAATTTTCATTTTCTAACATAATTCTTTCAGCAGTAATTAAATTACCATAGGCTTTTTCAACGTAAAATAGTAATTCTTTTCCTTCTTTAGTTAATTCTATACCATGTGGATTTCTATAAAATAACTTTGTTTCTAATTCTTCTTCAAGTTTTTTTATTGATTTAGATACTGCTGATTGAGTACTATATGTTAATTCAGCTGTTTTAGAAAAACTTCCATATTTTGAAACTTCATAAAATACTTTATATAAGTTTAAATTAATATTATTTTTAAGCATATAAGTCACCTGGGGTTATTATATCATAGTTTAAAAAAAACATATACTAAATTAGTATATGTCTTTCTTATGACAAGCTCCATAGAGTTGCCATGATTCCATCTTCATAACATGTATACATAATTATATCAGAGTTCATATTAAAGAATGAATTACCTTCAGTATCTACTAAATCTGGTCCGGTATTAAAACCTTTAGATTTTTTAATTAATTTATATTGAATTATAGATCCATCTTCAAACTTAATATATGAAGTAGTTCCTTCTGTTAAACTAGCTAGAATACTAAATCCTTGATAGTTATGATCTGCAATAACTAATTTACCATAATTTTTATAATAGGCAGCACTATCTGCATTATTAACTATTGTTTGTAAAGATGAACTAGAATATGTATTAACATTATAATCATATAATGCCACACTATAATCTGATATATATAATCTACCAAAAGTACCATATTTAACATAATTAGTCTCAGTAGCAGGACTATTGTTTTGAACAGGTTCATTTGTTGCAGAAGTTTGAGCTGCGTCCGTATTTTCTATTTCATTTTCTTTGTTATCTACTTTTAATTCTTCTTGCTTTTCCTTTTCTTCTTTTTCAGTATTATCATATTCTTCTTTTATAGTTTTATTTTTATTCTCAACTAATTCTTTTTCATTTATAATCTTAGTTTTAGCATTAGTATCAGTAGTTTTAGCTAATGCGAAAGTAGAGAATAATAGCATAAATGCATAAAATAATATTATTAAATATCTTTTCATAACCCTAACCCCTTTAATTGCGCTATATTATACCACAAATTGCTAAAAAAGTCAATGTTTGGAATGAAGTTTAGTAATTATTTAAATAAGTTCTTAATTCATTTTTATTAAATGTTTGTTTAGTTTTATGATTTATAAAATTATTTCCTTTAACACGATCTTCAGGATATTCATAAAACTCAATTATCTTTGTTTCATAAAATAGTAAATATCTAATTGGGATAATAGTTTCAATATTAGTAGGTTCAAGTATATTTATTTTTCCACTAGTTATTTGTATTTTATATGGATGAGTAGAACTAATGACTTTTAATGTCCTTTGGCTAGGATTTAGTTCTTGTAATAGTTTTATTTTCATAGAAAAAAGTGCCTCCTTTCTACAAAAGAAAACACTTTGAAAAATAAAAAGTACATCATCTCTGACGTACTTTGAATTCAAATGGAGCGATAACTTTACTTATATTCGAAAAATTATACTCCCAAAGTTACATTGATTAAATCAACTAAATAAATTATAGCAGATATAAAATTTATTACAATACTTTTGAAAGAAAATGTCCTAATAATATATTAAAAAAATTAAAAATATGATAAAATTAAATTACGATAGGAGGTGAAATTATGTGGATTTACATTATCATTGCAATTATCGCTTTAATTATTATTTATGCCTTTGCTTTATATAATAGTTTTGTAAAATTAAATAATAAGGTAAAAGAGGCATTTTCTACTATGGATGTTTATCTAAAGAAAAGATGGGATTTAATTCCTAATATTGTAGAAACTGTAAAAGGTTACGCTAAACATGAAAAAGATACTTTAAAAGAAGTTGTAGAACTACGAAATAGTGCTTATGATAAAATGTCTGATGATGAAAAAATTAAGACAAATGAGCAACTATCTAGCGGTATTAGTAAAATCATGGCTTTAGCAGAAGCTTATCCTGATTTAAAAGCAAGCGAAAATTTCAAAGATTTAAGTAATCAATTAACAAAAGTTGAAGATGATATTGCTAATTCAAGAAAATATTACAACGGTGTTGTTAGAATTTATAATAACAAAGTTGAAATGTTCCCAAGTAATATTTTTGCAGGATTGTTTGGTTACAAATCAAAATCAATGTTTGAGGCAAGTGCAAACGAAAGAGAAAATATAAAAGTTGAATTATAATTATGGAGGATACAATGAAAAGAATTATTAAAGGTATTTCCTTATTTATTGTAATTGTACTATCTCTAGTATTTGCTTATCCATTAAATACTCATGCTTTAACAGAACAAACTTCTTTTGTAAATATTAACAATACTCAAAGTTTAGAAGTCGGAAGTTTATCTTTTACTAATATTTCATTTAAAGATTTTTCTTCCATTTCTACCCAAGCATTCGGCTTAGCAGGTATAGTAAGAAATAGCTCAAATAATGAAATCAACTATACTTCTACTGCTTATTATTATGATTCTAATTATAATTTGATTGCTCAAGGATATAATTCGGCAACAGCAATATCAGGATCTAATAGTTTTAGCCAAATGTCTAATTTAAGCATTTTGAATGGGCATAGTGTTAATGAAATATATTATTATCGTTTATCAATTGAAACTAATGATAATACAAATACATCACTAAATAACACGACAAGTCTAACACCTAGTAAGAATTATCAATATAGTTCTTATGATTATGTTATTGATAAATATGATATTAATATAATAGTTAATGAAAACAATACTTTTGATATAACTGAAACAATTACTGCGTATTTTAACGTTTCAAAACATGGAATATTTAGAACTATTCCATTAAAGAATACAATTACTAGATTAGATGGAACTACATCAACTAATCGTACTCAAATATCGAATGTTAGTGTCGACAATGAGTACACAACTTCACGAGAAAACGGAAATTATAAATTGAAGATTGGATCAGCTAGTAGAACTTTAACAGGAGAGCAAAAGTATGTAATTAAATATACATACAATTTAGGAAAAGATCCTGTTAAAGATTACGATGAATTATATTACAATATAATCGGAAATGAATGGGATACGGTAATAGGAAATGTAACTTTTTCAATTACTATGCCTAAAGAATTCGATTCAAGTAAATTGGGGTTTTCATCAGGAACAACAGGATCTACTGATAATAGTAAAGTAAAATATAATGTTAGTGGAAACAAAATTACAGGTAGTTATAATGGTATTTTAGGTGTTGGTGAAGCCCTAACTTTAAGATGTGAACTGCCAGAAGGATATTTTGTTGGAGCTAGACTTGATATAAACATAATGAACTATATTTTATTCTTAATTCCACTTATATTTTTAGCAATAGCAATACTATTATGGTATAAATTTGGTCGTGATGATCAAGTTGTAGAAACCGTAGAATTCTATCCACCACAAGGATTTAACAGTCTTGAAGTAGGATTTTTATATAAAGGACAAGCAGATAATCAAGATGTAACATCTTTATTAATATACCTAGCAAACCACGGGTATATAAAAATTGCTGAAACCGAAGAAAAGTCTTTATTCTCAAAATGTAAAGGTTTTAAAATAACAAAATTAAAAGAATATGATGGAAATAATATTAATGAACAAATATTCTTAAATGGATTATTTACAAAAGGGCCATCATTTACATCTTTATTTAGTAAAACTCCTGAAACACCTACTGATAATATTAATGAAGTAACTTCGATGGATTTATATGATAATTTCTATATCACTATGGGAAGAATATTATCTAATATAAATAATAAAGAAAACAAACATAAATTGTTTGAAAAATCTGCATCTAGCAAAACAGTCTTTATAATATTAATGATAATAGCTACTTTCTGTATGATAACAATACCCCCTGTTTTTACATATGGTGAGGCAGGAATGTTAATAGTCGCTCTTTTATTCCCAGGCATCGGATTTACTGTGATGTTTAGTATGCTATTTGGTGGAACAAAAACAATTTATGTTAATGGTAAAGCTACACATTCATCAATTGGTACAAAATTATTTGGACTTGTATGGGGAGGAATGTTTGGAGGTATGCCTTGGGCATTTACTGTATTACCAGCATTATTACAAGATTCAACATATTTAATAGGATATATAATTGGTGTAATTTGTGTTCTAGGCATGGTTATTTGTTTAAAATATCTACCAAAGAGAACACCTTATGGAAATGAAATGCTTGGCAAATTAAAAGGATTTAGAAATTTCCTTGAAACTGCCGAAAAAGACAAATTAGAGGCAATGGTTATGCAAGATCCAACATACTTTTATAATATTTTACCATACACATATGTTTTAGGAGTCTCTGATAAATGGATTAAAAAGTTTGAATCAATATCATTACAGGCACCATCTTGGTATGATAGCCCTAATGCATTTGACATGATGGCATTTGGTTCATTTATGAATTCTACAATGACTTCTGCACAAAGTGCTATGTCATCTAGTCCATCTAGTGATTCTGGTGGCTCATCAGGTGGAGGATCTTCTGGTGGCGGCTCTGGAGGTGGTGGAGGTGGCTCTTGGTAGTCATCTTTCACTTGATATTAGATTGAAGGGAGTAACTAATGAATACGATTAAATGCCCTAATTGTGGCAATGAGAATTTAAGTACAAATATTAGATGTGAAAAGTGTGGCAAACAATTAATAACTGAAGATCAAATGCAAGCTATGGATTTAAAACCATCACTTAATATTCAACAAGATCCCGTTCAGGATGCCAAAATTGAATCATTTGCAGAAGTGTTTAGTGGTATTGGAACCACTATTGGAGGAGCAATATTCAGTGGTTTTTCATCAATGATAGTATTTAAAGGTGCAGATAACATTACAAAAATTGTTGGTATTCCATTTCTTATTTGTGGTATTGCAGTATTAATTTATGGTATTTCAATGATAATTAAAGGTATAAATACAAAGAAAAATACTAATGATTATGTTAATGGAAAGCTGAATATAGACAAAGTGGAAAAAAGTGAAAAAAACTTTGAAAAAGTTGGGAATATTGTTAATTACATATATATTTTTGGTTTTCTATTATTTTGGTTTGGTTTTTTAATTGTATTTGATGTAGTAGCTATTAAATCATGGGCTGATGGTGGGAATTCAATGTTCTTTTTTTCTCTAATTTTTTGGGCTGTAGGTATCTATATATTAATAAACAATATTAAAAAAAGCAAATAATGTAAAATATATTAAAAGACAATACTAGGTCATATTTCTCTAGAATTGTCTTTTTCTTTTTGGATATCTTTATCAAAATTATTAAGATTATTTTGTATACCTTCAACTCTTTTAGTTATTTCTTTACAATACTTATCATACTTATAAAGTTCTTTAATTTTAGGTTGTATATCATTTATTTCAGCAAGTATTTGAGTTTGCTTTTCTTCAGTTTTTGCTCTATGGTATCTTTTCCAAAGATTTTCTCTTTTACCTTTTAATTCACTTAATTTATCAGAGTTATTTTTAGCAAAGTTATTTAAATCATCTTTCGTTACAATATTATTCTCGTGCATAAATCTAATTTGTTGTGAAATTTGTTCTAATTTATAAACTTCTTTTCTAATGGAATAAGGAAGATATTGCTTAGGATGTTTCCTTGGGAATACTCCTAGTAGATAACAATAGTATAAATATAATCCATAGATACCTTTATGGGGTTTATTAGTTTTAGAATATTCTTCAAAGATAGATTTTTGTGGCATAGGTCTAAATACTATTTGTTTTGATGAATATAATCTTTCGTTTAATTTATCTTTTGAATATTCTTCACCAAAGACATTTTCTATTCTAACTTTATCTTCACCATCTCTATAAATAGTTATTACACCATTACGAGAATATACTTTATAACCTAATGATCTCATTCTCTCAAATAATTGTTTTAAAGTAACTGAATAACTAATAACATTGTCTAAATCTTCTTTAAGAGTTTTGTAATATTCATCATTTGAGATACTTTTGGTATAAGTTCTCTTATAAAACTTATCTTCATCTAAAACAAATAGTCCGTATTCCGAACATAGTGAATCAGAAATATGTCTTATCTTTGATATATTGGTAAGATTGTTATTATATTTCTTACCACTTTTAAAAGAAACAGAATTGATAATGAAATGGTTGTGTATGTGGTTAGTATTTTGATGTGTAGCAACAACCACTTCATAATCTTTAAACATTTCTTCAGCAAACTTAACACCAATCTCATGAGCAATATCTGGAGTAACTTCTCCTTCTCTAAATGATTGATAACCATGATAAGCAAGAACGCCATCTTTCTTTCTAAATCTTTCTTTAGTGAACTCCATATCATCACAAGGATTATCTTCATCACAATTTAAACAACTCACATAACAAACTTTTTCTTGTTTAAAATTATAATCTTTAATAGGTTCTTCTAAATAACTATATGATTCTTTATTACCATAATCTTTATTAAGAGTTTTTTCAGGGTTGATGATATAATTTATAGACTGCTTTAAATTATTCTTAATACTCCAAATTGATGTTGTCGCCATTATAGGTTTATCCTTTCTTTTGGAGTGGTGGGAGTAATACCACCTTGCTTGCTTATGACAACATCAGACATAAATTAACTCCTTTAAGATAATTTCTTCAGCAGTATTCTTATAATTATTCAGCAATTTTACCCATTCAATTTGATTATTTTCTTTACTTTTTTCAGATAGTTTTTCATCATTTTTAATATAGTTATCCATTAAAGTTTTTAATCTTTCTTCACATTCTTTACTGACTGAAAGAAGATGGTTTGTTAGTTCATTCTTCATTAAAAGTGTCTGATATAATCCTTTTTTGTGTTCCTTAATATAGTTTAATCGCAAGTAACCATACTTATTTATTTCTCCATAATTTTGATTTTCTATTACCAAATTAGGTAATAAATAATCTCCGACTTTTACATATTCAATATTCATAATTTATCAAATCCTTTCTATTTTCTAATAATTTATTTGTTTTGTAGCTAATGATTCCATATTTATCTTTAACATTATCGACTGTTATAGGAAACTTTTCTTTAGGTGAAATTGCTACAAATCTTATAATTTTTTCATTTTCTTTTGGTTGATATTCTAAAATAACTTCGTTTGTTTCTTCATCAATTGTTTCATACATTTCATAAAAAGATGTTTCAAAATGTTCATTCATTTTAGATAGATATTTATCTAATTGTTCTTCATTCATTCTTCCACCTTTAATTGTTTCTTCTTTATCACCAACCATAACAGGTACTGCAACATCAAATATACCTGCATCATAAAACTTTACTAATTGTCTTATAAATCCGTTTCTAAAATTAATTTTTTCAAGAATTAAATTACCTTTACTATCTTTCTTTATCTCAATAGTATCAATAAATTTAGATATAAATTCTTGTTTTTCATACTTGTCCATACCATTCCATTTAGTTTTTAAAACAGTATTTAAAGTATCAAGTCTAATCATTTTTTCTTTTTCTAAATCTCTTTGTGCAAGTAATTCGTGCGGAGAGTAGTTAAAAGTCTCTAAATTAACTAACTCTAATTTTTTACTTTCAAGGTTAGCAAGTTTATCTTCAATTAGTTTATAATCTTCTTTAAAATCATCAATTTCAACAATGCCTTTGATATACAAATCTTTAATTCTATTTCTTTGTTTCTCTAAATCTCTAATCTCTTTATCAATAGAAGTAGTATCAATATTATTTGTTTTATCTTCTAAAACAGGTAGAAAGAACTTTTTAACTGCCATATCGTATTCTAGTAAATCATAGATAAAATCTATTAATAAATGTTCTACATGTTCTTCATTAAAGTTAATGTGACAATGTTCACAAGTATAATACATATACTTTCTTTTAGTACCACCAGAACCTTTACATTTCATAATACGACTACAATTAGGACACTTTAACCTTTGAAAGAAAGTATAAACTCTGTCTCTTGTATAAGTCCTTTGATTTCTTTCTTTTTGTCTTTGACATTCTTCCCATTTAGCACGAGATATAATAGGTTCTACAACATTCATATAAACAATAGGTTCTAGATTTTTTTGTTTACCAATTCTTTTATATTGCTCATAATCTCCCATATAGATTTTATTATCAATAATCTTTTGAATAGTAGTATCTTTCCAATTCTTTTTAGGATAGATATTATTTTCTTTGAAGTAGTTAGCAATTTGCTGAAAACTTTTACCTTCTAAATACATATCAAATATCTTTTCTACATAGGGGCGAGTAGCGTTATCTATAACCATTCTTTTATCTTCAGCACTTTTATAACCAAATGGTCGCTGCCCTGGAATATGACCTGATTTAATTGCTCCATTTAATCCAAATTTAGTTCTTTCAGATACAATTTCTATTTCTAGTTGAGATAATACTGTAAGCATTCTTACAAAGAATCTACCATTAGCGGTAGAGGTATTTACATCATCTCTATCACATAGTAGAAAGCAATTATATTGTTCTAATACTGATATTAGTTCTTCCAAATCTCTAACACTTCTTGTAATTCTATCAAGTTTGTAAGCAACAATATAATTAAGCTTTCCTTCCTTCATATCTTTTAGCATTTCTTGAAATTGTGGTCTATGTTCCATATCTTTTGCACTTATTCCAGCATCTTGATAAACTTTAAATATCTGATATTCTTTAAATTCACAAAGCTGTCTTAGTTTTTCTTCCTGTTCTCCTAAACTAAATCCCTCACGAGCTTGGTCTTCTGTACTAACACGAATATATATACCTGCTATCTTCTTTTCTTCTTGATTTTTTGAATCCATTTATATCGTCTCCTTTCTGCATAAAC
Organism: Caryophanales bacterium UBA7476; assembly: GCA_002477275.1. GTDB lineage: Bacteria > Bacillota_I > Bacilli_A > RF39 > UBA660 > CAG-417. The sequence continues at coordinate 820 of DLOU01000031.1, read as the reverse complement.
AATATAATAAAAAGAGTATTAGAAGCATTCTATATGCTAAACTAATACTCTAAATATATTTATATGCTATTTTGATGTTAGTAGAAAAAATTAAATACACTTAAAATACTAGTTTACCATATCTTGTAGTCTTGCAATTGGATACTTATTTTCTAAATTTCCTATATAGAAATACTCGTGATTATTAAAGAACAGAAATAATTTTTCTTTAATAATTACTCTGTGTGGTTCTACATAAGCTAAATTAGTATGCTCAATAATCTTTAGACTACCGTTCTTTATCTTTGGTACACAATTATTAAAAGTGCAAGCCCATTTAATTTTTGAACGTAGTTCATCAGTCATATTAATTTTTCTTTTAACAATTATATCATATCACAAAAAACTTATTTTTCCAAATTTAGAATCAATATATAAAAATTGGTGAGATTTTTATAGATACAAAAAAATAAGAAAGTCTGATAAAATCAAACTTTCTTATTAGTTCGACGAAAATCGTCTATGGCTCCTCGTGCTGGGCTCGAACCAGCGACCTATCGGTTAACAGCCGAGCGCTCTACCAACTGAGCTAACGAGGAATATAAAAACTGGCGACTTCCTATTTTTCCAGCAGGGTAACCCGCAAGTATCTTCGGCACTGGAGAGCTTGACTTCTGTGTTCGGCATGGGAACAGGTATTTCCTCTCTGTAATCATCACCAGAAATGTTTCGTATGCATATTAGCACACTCAAAAATACATAGACAAATCTCAAACTCTCTCAGGCAAAACTTTTTGTGGTTAAGCCCTCGATTTATTAGTACTGGTTAGCTACATGTATC
>DLOU01000064.1 GCA_002477275.1 Caryophanales bacterium UBA7476 | reverse complement strand
TTTGTCAACAGTCTGAGAAATAGAATTAAAGTAATTCTATTTCTTCTTTTTTTTCTATTACTTCTATTCCTTCATCAGGACTAATAGGAGTTTCTTTATTTTCTGCTTTTTTAACTTCTTCTTTTGTTATTTCTTTTTTCTCTGACTTTTGATCTTTTGCTTCAACCATTTCTTTTATTTCTTCTAAAGATTTAACATTTTCTTCTTTTACTTCTGATTTTTCTTCTTTATTTTCATCTGTTTTTTTCTTATATGGAGAAACTTTGAATGACTTCATATTGTTTAATTTAATAATTGTAGTCCTTTCAATATCCTCAAGTAAACTTGCATCTATATCATTATGTTTTTCATATTCATTTACTATTAACTCAAGTGGAGATGTTACATTTTCATTTTGTTTTAAAATATAAATGCATGCTTCTGAATTATCTAATAAAACGAATGAACAAGAATCTTCTCCTTCAATCATATAATAAATTGGTTTTCTAATTTCTATTTGAGCATCTACTAAATCATCCATATTAGTTACTTTAATAATATTTTTTCCTTTTAAATCTGGAAAATTATGACTTTCTACTAATATAGCATCATAATTATTTAATACTCTTTTTAGCGTACTGTTATAAATGGCTTCTTCATTTCTAGTATTAAGAATGTATGTAATTAATGTAATTATTAATACTACTGCAACTGCAAATGCTATTAAAGCATATGCGTTATCTTCTCTTCCATGCAAGCTTAATCCTATAATAATTGCCGCTACTAAAGCTACTGCTAAAATACTTATCTTTATTATCCTTTTCATTCTATCTCTCTCCATTCAAAAATTCAGTTAAATAAATAGTTGGTTTTGCAATATATGGTATTTTAAATTCTACTACTCCATATATATTATTTATTGTAAGGTTAACATTATCATTTGAATTATTTGCATCACCTTTTGTTCTATAATATGTAACTCCATCTTTCTTCTCTATTTTAACTAGCCTATGGACTATTGTTTTATCTCTCATTTTGAAAGCTATAACTTGTCCTTCTTCTAGTTTTGCTGTTCCATTTTTCTTTGCTTTATTAGAAATCTTATGTATTATTACAGCATCTCCTTTTAATATTTTAGGAGTCATAGATTCTGATCCTATACCTATCATATAGTATGGGAAGAATCCAGATATCAAACATATTAGAACGACCATAAATGCAATAAATGGAATGTCTATTAGTTTAAATGTTTCTGTTCCATAATTTCGTTCTACTCCATTATTATATTCATTAATTGTTCTTGATGCATATAAGTAAATTAAGAATGGAAGTCCAATTCCAAGCATTGAATTTAAGTAATCCCCTAAATCTGGTACTATTGGCATTATATATATATATAAATCCATTACTAATCTGTAAATTAATCCTGGAACATATCCAATATGATATACTAAATAACTTATTACTATATTTTTTGAGATAATTGGAAGTGCTGTTGCTGTTATTGTTCTAAATAATCCAGCATAATCAGTAAATGATAATGGTTGTAATGTTGTAACTAACTCAAATATAGTAATTATTATTGTTGCAAATACTATTACATATTTTTTATCTTTGTTTGCTCTTATAATTGTGTATCTAAATATTTCAGTTGCAATGATTATAATTAATTGACAAAAAGTATTACTTATAATTGCATCTAATGTTCTAGAATATGAATTTGATAAAAATCCAACAAATAAACCTATTCCATATGATAATACAAAGAATAATATTATCATTACAATAGTAACATTTGTTATATATTGTTTCATTTTAGTCTTTTTGTTCTTTTGAAATCCTAAAAACTTTATAGCTAAAAATGTTAATAATATTATTAGTGCTGATGTTATCGATTCTGAATAGCTTAACATATTTTTATAGATAAATAATCTATAAAAAATTGAATAAACTAGTAGTATCACTAACAAAGCAATATTTTTGGTATCCCTTTTACTCATAATCTTACTCCATTTTATTCCTTTAATTTACTTATCTCTTATATATATTAATACTTTGAATCATTAGTATATATAACAAATAAGTGATTACCCTCTATTGAGGGTAATCATTTATTTAATTAATTAGATGTTTTATCTTGAACAAAGTTCATTGAGAAATTTAAATCTAATTTAATATCTTTTTTAGGTAAATCTTCATTTGTATTTACTTTTTCTTTATCATAATAAACTCTAACTTTAATTGGTCTTGCAGTTCTTGTAGATCCTGATGCTGGTGCAGCTAATTTATCTCCAACGATTGGTGTAAAATCAGTACGTGTTGCTGTTTCTTCTAAATCAGCCCATTCAACTGAATATGAAAAATATTTACTCCATCCTAGTACTGCTGGTTCTGTTGTAGAATTTTCAGGAATTAAATCTCCTTCTTCTCCATCATTTAATTCATGAGCAGTTACAGATAATGTTACAGGAGTTCCGTCACCACCAATTACTGCATCAAGGGATCCATCATTTACAACTTGAGCTGTAAATTCATAAAAATCTCCTGGTTCAGGTAAATTTACTGAGAATTCAATTTCAGTATTACTTGTATCTGCTTTGATTCGAGCTGGTGTTGTTACATTATCACCTGTAACACTTCCACTAGTTACCTGAATATCATTTTCTTCTGTACCAAAATGTACACTCCATTTAGCACTTTTAATAATTGAAGTACCATTGATTTTTAGTGTTGCTGATAAAGCTGCATATCCAACACTAATACCTAAAATTAAAACTAATATTAGGTAAATTGTTTTCTTAGAGTTTTTTTTGTTTTTCTTACTCATATTCCTATCTCCTTCTTTTTCTTATTCGCACAAATATAATAGAAACCCTAGATTCCTATCATATTTATAATTAAACTATAATATAATTTTTTATTTTTTTCAATCATTTTCATTTACTTTTTTAATATTACTGTAAACTTAACACATTATTTACTATTATTATTTACACTAATTAATTTTAATATACAAAAAAATAGCTATTTCTAGCTATTTAATAAACATACTATCTCCAAATGAGAAAAATCTATATTTTTCTTCTACTGCAGTCTTATATGCATTTAAAATATTATCTTTCCCTGCAAGTGCTGATACTAACATTACAAGTGTTGATTTTGGTAAATGAAAATTTGTGATTAAACAATCTATTCCCTTAAATTCATATCCAGGATATATAAAAATTTTTGTAAATCCACTTTCTTCTTTGAAAATACCATTATTTTTTCCGGCAATTGTTTCAAGTGTTCTTGTTGATGTTGTTCCTACTGCTATTATTCTTTTTCCTTTTTTCCTTGTCTCATTTAATAAATCTGCAGTTTCTTTTGACATAGTGTAAAATTCACTATGCATTTCATGGTTTTCTACATTTTCCACACTTACTGGTCTAAATGTTCCAAGTCCAACATGAAGTGTTACATAGCAAATATTAACTTTTTTATTTTTTATTTTATTTAATAATTCTTCTGTAAAGTGAAGCCCTGCTGTTGGGGCTGCTGCACTTCCCACTTCTTTTGCATATACTGTTTGATATCTTGAACCATCTTCAAGCTTTTCATGTATATATGGTGGAAGCGGCATAGTTCCAAGCTCATCTAATATTTCATAGAATATACCATCATATATCATTTCAAAATGTCTAATTCCTTCATCAAATTCTTCTAGACATTTCATTTTTAATTTTCCATCTCCAAAAGATACAATTGTTCCTTTTTTAATTCTTCTTGCTGGTTTTGTTAAACATTCCCATATATCATCTTTTATGTTCTTTAAAAGTAAAACTTCAATTACTGCTCCTGTTTCTTCTTTTGAACCTATTAGTCTTGCAGGAAGTACTTTTGTATCATTTAATACAAGTGTATCTCCTTCCTCTAAATAATCCACAATATCTGTGAAATGCTTATGTTCTATATTACCTGTTTTTCTATCTAAAACAAGTAATCTTGAAGAATCTCTTTTTTCAAGTGGTGTTTGAGCAATTAATTCTTCTGGTAAATAATAATCAAAATCATCTGTCTTCATTCTTCTTCACGTCTTTCATATAATCTATATGTAAAACTTCATATGCAAGAGGTGTTGCTACTCTTCCACGTGGAGTTCTTTTTAATAGTCCTGTTTGTAGTAGATATGGTTCATATACATCTTCAATAGTTGTTACTTCTTCCCCAATTGCACTTGCTACTGCTTCTATACCTACTGGTCCTCCATTAAATTTCTTTATTATTGCAAGAAGTAATTCATGGTCTGTTTCATCAAGTCCTCTTTCATCTACTTTAAGTCTTTTTAAAGCTTTATCTATTACTTCTTCATCTATGCAGTCTTTTCCTTCTACTACAGCAAAGTCTCTTACTCTTTTGAATAATCTATTAGCAATTCTTGGCGTTCCTCTACTTCTTGATGCTAAAGCAGTTGCTGCTTCATCATTTATATCTATTCCAAGAACTCTAGATGTTCTTTTAACAATCTCAGTTAATTCTTCAACTGTATAATATTGAAGTTTAGAAATAATTCCAAATCTATCTCTAAGTGGCGCTGATAAATCTCCTGCTCTTGTTGTTGCTCCTACTAATGTAAATGGTGGTAAATCTATTTTTATATTTCTAGTATTTCCTTCGCTACCTACAATAATATCTAGTGTAAAGTCTTCCATTGCAGGATATAGTATTTCTTCTATATATCTTGGCATTCTATGTATTTCATCAATAAATAATACGTCACCCTTTTCAAGTGTTGAAAGTACTGCTGCTAAATCACCTGACTTTTCAATACTTGGACCACTAGCGGTTTTTAAATTTGTTCCTAGTTCATTTGCAATTATATATGCAAGTGTTGTTTTACCAAGACCTGGAGGACCATACAAAAGAACATGATCTAGAGCTTCATTTCTCATCTTTGCTGCTTCTACAAAGACTTTTATATTTTCCTTAACATCTTTTTGACCAATATACTCTTCTATTGATTCTGGTCTTATACTATTATCTATTATTCCATCATCAAATAATTCTCTAGTTGTAATTATTCTTTCATCCATATAATACCTCCTACTTTAGTAAAAGTTTTAATGCTTCTTTTATTTTTTCTTCTATTGATAGACTACTATCAATTTTATTTTCAATACCTTTTATTTCTTTATCTTTATATCCTAATGCTATTAATGCATCATGTAGTTCTGTACTTGTGTAACTAATTTCATTATTATCAAATAATGTGTGAACACTTCCTATTTTTCCTTTTAAATCTAGTATTATTTGTCTTGCAAGTTTTTCACCTATTTTAGGGAACTTCTTTAAATATGCAATGTTTTCACTTTCAATTGCTTCTATAATACCATTTATTTGTCCAGTTGCAAGTATTGGAAGAGCCATTTTAGGTCCTAATCCTTTTACATTGATTAACTTTAAAAATAATGCTCTTTCATCTTTATTTTTAAATCCAAATAAATTATGTTCATCTTCTTTAACTTGATAATATAGATATACTATCATTTCTTTGTTATATTCAAAACTATATGGATTTGCTACATTTATAAAATATCCAATATCTCTAACTTCTATAACTACTCCTGCTGGTGTAATATCAGTTATTTTTCCTTTCATGTAATCGTACATTTAAATCACTCCCTTATAATTATAGCAAGAAATACTCTTTTTGCAAAACTATTCTAATTATAATATTCATACATTTGTTTGTCAATGGTAATAAAAAAAAGAAAATTAAATTTTAATCTTCTTTTAAATTGCAATATACATCTTGTACATCATCTAATTCTTCTAATGCTTCTACTAATGCATGAACTTTTTCAATTTGTTCTTCGTCAGTTAGTTCTACTGTATTATTTGGTGTAAATGTTACTTCACTTGTTAAGAATTCTTTTACTCCAGCACTTTCTAATGCTTCTTTTACTTTAACAAAGTTTTCTGGCGTTGTAGTTATAACATATACATCTTCATCTGTTTCGAAATCATCTGCGCCTGCATCAAGTGATGTCATCATCATTTCTTCTTCATCATATTCGCTTGGTATAGTAATAATTCCTTTTCTTTCGAACATATAGCTTACACTACCTGATGTTCCAAGATTTCCACCACGTTTTGTAAATTTACTACGTACATCTCCAGCTGTTCTATTTCTATTATCAGTTAAACAATCAACGATTATTGCAACACCACTTGGACCATATCCTTCGTATCTGATTGATTCGTAGTTCTCTCCTTCAGATGCTCCTTTTGCTTTTTGAATTGCTTTTTCGATATTATCTTTTGGCATATTAGCACTTCTTGCTTTTTCAATAACCATTCTTAATGAAGCATTACTTGAAGGATCTGGTGTTCCTTGTTTAGCTGCTACATAAATTTCTTTAGCTAATTTTTGAAATACTTTTCCACGTGCTGCATCTAATTCACCTTTCTTACGGTGTATAGTTGCCCATTTTGAATGTCCACTCATAAATAATCCTCCTCTTTTTCTATACTATTTTAACACGAATAATATATATAAGCTAGTTATTTTTGTAAATTTATGGTACTATTTTATTGGTGATTACATGTATTTAAAAGTTAATGGTACAAAAGTTCCAATCGAAGTAAAAACTTCTTTTATGGATAAGGTTAAAAGTTTTAGATTCAAACTTAATGAAGTTGAAGCCGCTTTATGTTTTCCTAATAAAAGAAGAATTAATACTTATTTTTATTGTTTAAGTTTTGATATTATAATGACTGATAAAGATAACATTATTTTAAATATATTTGAAAGCACTCGTACTGAAGAAAGATATAAAGGTGATAAAAATGTTTATTACACTTATGTATTTCCTTCAGGAGTTGCTTCTTTTTATGAAGTTGGAGATAAGCTAGATATAGTTAAAACTAAAAAAGAAAAAAATAACAGTTAAACTGCTATTTTTATTTTGCACCTTTATAAATCAATGTTTTATCTATTACCATTTTTACATTTTGATCATTAAATGGCTTACTTAACATATCAACTATTGGATATTCAAAAGCTTTATCAATTGTTTCTTTTGATGAATCTCCAGAAATGATTGATACTGGCATTTTTTGAAGTAAATCATTTTGTTTCATAAACTCTAATACTCCAAATCCATCAAGTTTTGGCATATTTAAATCTAGAAGAATTGCTTCAATCATATCATTATCTTGATTCGCTTTTATTACTTCTATTGCCTTTTCTCCATCTTCGGCAGAACCAACATTATATTGTTCACTAAATATTCTTTTAACAAAATTTCTAATTATATTAGAATCATCTACTACTAATATTGTTTTTGTTGTGTAAACTAAACTTTCTTCTTGTTCTTCTTTTTTAGTTTCGTCTTGTCCCCCAATATATTCTTTTAATAAAATAATTACATTATTAGCTTCATTTACTAGTTCTATAAAGTGAGATTTTACATAATTAATATCTCCTTCTTTACTCTTCATTTCGTGATCTAACGCAATATCAGCTAATTTATTAAAACCATAATACTTTGAATCACTTTTTAATGAATGAACATGAATACTATAGTTAGGTAAATCATCATTTTGAATAAATTTTACTAATTGTTCTACTTTGTCATGTACACCTTTTAAATATTCAGTAACTGTTTCATTATATGATTCTACATCTCCAAAGAATTCTAAACTGCTATCAACATCTACACCATTTTCTTTTAAAAATTCAATACTTTTCATGTATAACACCTCTACTCTATAATGATTATATCATACTTTTAAAAAATGTTATATTATTTTCTATAATCAAAGTAAAAATCTAAAATTCTTACTTGATCTCCTTCTTTTGCTCCTAATTCTTCAAGTTTATCATCTATTCCCATCTTAGTTAATTTTCTAGCAAAACGGTATATTGCCTCATCTGATGAGAATTTTGTCATCTTAAATAGTTTTTCTACTTCAGCACCATGTATTACCCATACATCATCTTCTTTAGTAATAGTATATTTTTCTTCTTTCTTAAATTTATATAATACATGACTTTCAATCTTATCATCGTCGTATAATTCTTCTTCTGGAAGTGATTTTAATGTTTCTCCTAAGTAATTTACTACTTCTCTTAATCCTTCACCTGTTGCTCCACTTACTTCAAATATTTTTTTATCAGGAACTTTCTTTTTGAATTCTTCTAAATTATCATGAGATGTTTCTAAATCCATTTTATTAGCTATTATTATCATTGGTTTTTTTAATAATTTTGGATTAAACTCTTCTAATTCTTTATTTATTAATACATAGTCTTCATATGGGTCTCTTTCTTCTACAGCTGCCATATCTATTACGTGTGCGATTACTTTTGTTCTTTCTATGTGTCTTAGGAATTTATCTCCTAAACCTTCACCTTTACTTGCTCCTTCTATTAATCCTGGAAGATCTGCTACTACATAACTATATCCTCCATCTGTTTTTGTTACTCCAAGATTAGGAACTAACGTTGTAAAGTGATATGCTGCTATTTTAGGTTTTGATCTTGAAATAGATGAAATTATCGTACTTTTTCCTACACTTGGAAGTCCGACTAATCCAACGTCTGCTAACATTTTAACTTCTACTTTAAGATTTCTTTCTTCTCCAGGTTCACCATTTTCACAAAAATCAGGGGCTGTATTTGTTTGAGTTTTGAATGCAGTATTTCCTCTTCCACCACGTCCACCTTTTGCAACTATAAATTTATCATCTTTCTTCTTTAAATCACAAATTATTAGACCTGTATCTAAATCTGTTACGACTGTTCCTTGTGGTACTTTTACTATAATATCTGGACTTGATGCACCATGTTGATTTTTTCCTCTTCCATTTTCACCTTTTTTACCTTTTATCTGTTTTTGATAACGTAAATCTAGAAGAGTATGAAGTCCCTCATCAACTTGAAAAATAATGTCTGAGCCTTTTCCACCATTCCCACCAAATGGTCCTCCCATTTCTACATATTTTTCACGTCTAAATGCTTTACAACCATCTCCACCAGCTCCAGCTATTACTTTAAGTGTTACCTCATCTACAAACATATAGCTCCTCCTTTCAACTAGCTGTATTATATCATTTTTTTATTCTTTAGTAAATAAAAAGAGAAACTATATGTCTCTCCTTTTACATTACATTATTCTATATCTAATGTACCACATGCTGATAATGTTGTATCAATTACATTTGATGTAAATGGATATGATGATTCATTCCAAGCTGCTCCTCCACTTACTGTTACTGAACCAGATGAGTAATCATATATAATTGATGAATCTATTGTTTTAAATTTAGTTGAGAATTTACTACCTAAATATTTCTTAGCTGCATATACACTGCATAAATTCTTATTACCATTACTCTTATTATAAATAGTATTTTGACTTGATGTTACAAATATATTAACAGGTTTTAAAGTTTGTATTTCATTATAATATGTACCATTGTAGAATCCATGATGTGATGTTTTATATACATCAAGATTATTACTTTTTAGTCCTAAATAATCATATGCTTGCCACATTACAATTGCTTTTACTGATGCTTTTGTTTTTTCACTTAAATGTCCATTAGATTTTACACTTGATGGAATTGATCTCTTATAACTAGATTTTGTCAAATCTCCTTCAAGATAAGTTCTCATTGTTTTTCCGTTTGTTGTTATTGTAATACTTTGAGTTAAACTATTTAAGTTTTCTGATGTATTGCCCCAAGCCTCACAAGCAGTCATTTCATCTGAAATGTTATGAATTTTTATTGTAAATGCATCTAATCCAATAACAGTTTTAGATGAATTTGTATTTCTTCCAGATATTTGTAGTGAATTTTCTGAAATACCATATTCATTTATTGTTACACTCTTGGCTGCTGCTGCATCAATTATGTTTTCATACATTAAATCAAGCGAATCAGTATTACTAGAATCATCATTTGAACTATATCGTTTTGCATACAAAGCACTAGTACCATAATTATTAATTATATCTATTGTATTACCTACATGATCACCATGATTATGAGTTAAAATAATAAAATCTAATTTTTTTCTTGATCCATTCATTATGCTTTGTAGATAACTATCAATTCTATTATATCCAGTTGATTTACCATTTTCTTGTGTTGATCCGGGTACACCTGTATCAATCATACCATAGTGTCCATTTGCTTCAAGAATCATCGTATCTGCTGAAGCAAATTTTATTACATGAAGTTTATAACAATTACTAACCGAATAAGAAACATCTTTATAAATACTTCCTACACTTACTCTAACAGTACTACTTCCTGCTTTTGTTCCTGTTATAGTATTTCCTGATACGCTTGAATAACTACCACCTGATGTTACTTTATAACTTAATGTTTTGTTTGCTGCATTTACAGGATAAACTTTAGCGGTAATTGTTCCTGTATGACCTGCTTCTATTGCAGTTGTTGGAGCAGTTGCTACTATTCCTTTTGGAGCTATTGTATAGTTATTTTTAACTACTCTTTTATTTACTAAGTATAAATCACTTATATCTTGTGTTCCATCATTATTATAGTCAAATGCATTTTTACTATTTGTATCTGTAACTAAAGTTTTTGAAACTAAATGATTTTTCATTTTATTTGTATCTGTAGTTGTTACAAGTCCATCTTTATCAACATCTCCACCTATAATTATATTATAAGTAGTTGATTTATATTTTACTTGATCACCAGTTGCTACATAATTCGATGATGAATTTTTTGTAATACTTGCACTACTATCATCAAATAAGTTTTCTTTTAAATTTGCCTGTGTTGTTGTTGCTTCTATATTATATATATTTCCATTTTTAACTGTATATCCATTTATTGTTAATGCACTACTATCAGCTGCAACACTTGAATTAAATCTACTTAATGTTAGTAAAAGTAATACAACAGCTAGATTAATTTTATTATCAACTTTAAATTTAAATATGTATAAAAGTCCAACCAATACTTCTAAAATACCAATTAAAATTAACACTTTAGTATATCCAACTTTTGTGTTTGGTACCTCAATTATACTAGCATCATTTGATATTACAATATTATAAACTGATTTATTTCCAGCCTTGTCTACAAGTGTGATTATATAACTTCCTTTGGAAGTTAAAATCATATTTTCTTCATAATCAATTTTTTCTCCATCTTTTTCTATAGTTATACTTTCAATATCATCACTCAATACTAGTTTTAAACTTTCATAAACCCCATTGTTTACAGCTGTTGTAATTACTGGTTTTTCCTTATCAATATTAGTTATTTTTATTTTAACTTCAGTTGATGTATTATCTGAGAATGCAACAGTGATTGTTTCATCTGTATTAGCACTATATACTTTTGTTAATGAATATCCATCATCTGTTAATTCCCATCCATCAAGTTCTTCTAATACTTTTTTTGATGTTATAGTAACAATTACACTTTCATTAGTAGGTTCCTTTTTACTATAAATAACTCTTGTTTCTTCATCTTTCTTATTATCTTCATCTGGAATTGAATATTTTAATGCTATATTTTTTTTGTTATTACTTTTTGTATATATTGTTAAATTTTCCGATACATCACCATTATATGTTTTAGAAAGAGTTTTCTCATCATTTGAAAGTGTCCATCCATCTATACTTTTTAGAGCTTCTGTTGAGGTTATTTTAACAGTAACTTTTCCATCTGATGCAACTTGATAATTAACTTCAACTGAAAACTCTCCTTCTTCAATTCCTGTAATACTTATTGGAACAGATACGGTATTACCTGCTAAATCATATACTGTTGCATTTTCTGATGTGTTATGATAATAAATTTTACTAAGTTTTAAACCATCATCTGATAAATTCCATCCAGATTTTTCTTTTAATTCTTCATTACTAGTTATAACAGCCTCAACATAATCATCATGAGTATTATATGATACTGTGCATTCTGGCGCTGTTTTATCTATTTGATCAATATTTACTGTTATGCTATCACTATTTCCATTTTCATCTGTTATTTCAACAGTTTCTACTGTATTTGATGAATATACTTTATAAATTCCATATCCATTACTGTAAGATGTCCATCCATTTGGTACTATTAATTTAGTATTTGAGGATATTCTTACTGTGACATCTGAATTTGTTTTTTCTAGAGTAGAAACTTTATATGTAAGAATCATTTCTTCTCTTTTAATATTAACTATATATTTACTACTTGCACTACTATATTTATTAGTATTACTTATTGCTCTTGCTACTACAGTTGTTATTCCTTCTTCTGTAATAACTATTCCAGTATTAACATTATAATCATTCCATGAAGCTCCATTATTAAATGAATACTGATATCCTTTTATTCCACTTAGAGCCTCTCCTCCAGATATTTTTAGCTGAACGTCGTGTCCTACTTCTTCATTACTTACACTATCATCACTAGTTATTGTTGGTGCTGTAGGATTTTTATTATCTAGTTTAAATACATTACTTCTAGCTTTAAGTTTTTGGCCTGAATCCAGTGTTACTAAAACCCATAAGTAATAGTCTCCTGTAACTCCGCCAGTTGAAACAATTGAGTTATTTTGTATTGTATTTTGAAATTCATTAACGGCAGGTTCTGTTGTTCCTTCTACCCATATATATTTTATTGAACTAATATTTTCTGAATCAACTACTACTTTCGTTCCACATCCTGTGTTATAAGTAGAGTTTCCATTTTCTTGAAAACTAATTATTGAACTATCAACTGCTGGATCAGTGTTTGGTGTAGTTGTAAATGTTACTGTTCCAGATGCATCACTTGCACTTATTGTTTCTCCACTTGATCCCTTTATATTGGTTAATTTTACTTGCGCAGTACTTGCTATTGTGCTAGAAATACTTGTTAATGATATTGTCATTAAATCTGTGGTACTAGTTATTACATTTCCATTATTTATTACAGCTATAATTTCACCTGTTGATTCATTATTAGTTATTGTTGCAACACTAGAATTAAATGTCGCACCACTAAATATACTAGAATCATAATTTAGTTTAAACGAAATAACACCTAATCCTTTATCTCCACTATTTACATTTATATCAGCAACTTTTACAGTAATTATTGCTGTGCTTCCTTTTGCTATTGAAGTATCATTTAGTCTTACACTAAAATAATCTCCTGTTGCAAGATTTTCTTTTTTGGTGCTAACTACACTATCCTTTTTTACTGAAATATTAAGTGTTAGCCCTAACCCGATAAAGATAATTCCAATTATTAGGAAAAATAATGTTTTTTTACCTAATTTATTTACAATCTTTTTCATTTGTAAAATCACCCACCGCTATTTTCCATACTATATTTAGTATATCATTTAGTATTAAAAAAATAAAGAGAAACTAATTAATTTTAGTTCCTCCCCATTCTACTACTGTAAATCCATTTCTAACCTTTTTATTTAGTATTTGCTTTCTTATATCAATTCTTTCTTTTATTGGTTTATATGACATATATACCCTAATTAATGTATCAGGTTTTGGTGTTATATTTAATTTCATATAATTATCTATTTCTTCTTCTGTTAAGAATCTAATATAGTTATATTTATTATTTTCAAGTTTAGGAAGCCAGTAAATTATAAATTCTTCTTTTTCTTTGTAATTTAATCCTAAAATATCTAGTTTTTCTTCTAGGAATTCTGCTACATTTTTTCCTTCAACTACAAATCCATCTTCTTTTACTTCTGTTTTTAAATTTTTCCCTTCCCAATATAATGAATATAATTTTTTATTATTATCTTTGTTTATTAAGTCGCCATTTGGAGTTGCTGTTACATTCCAACCATTATTATATTTAGGATATGAATGAGTTATATTTTTTTCATTTGAAAGTTTAACACTAACATCCATTTCTTTTTCTGGATATAAATAAATTATTGGTTTATACGCTACATCTGTAGGGCATTTTACTTTATTTAAATAATTATATTTTAATACAATTTTTGAGTTTTCATCAACAGTATCTTTATCTACTTTTACTAAATAATACTTTGTATCTGGTGCACAACCACCACAACGAACATTTACATCTATTGTTACTGTTACTTTATTTGATGATATTTTTACATCACTTACACCTTCAAGTGATTCACTACATGGATCAAATATTATTTTTAGTAATACGTATTTGCTATCTTCAAAATCTTTTTCTGTTAAAGAATTATCATCAAGATTTTCTTTATATTCTTGATATGAATTAAATATCATCTCTTCTTTTTCTTCTTTAAATTTTATTTCTTTATATGTAACATTACTCTTAGTTTTTTCATTTAATTTAATAAAACATAGTATTCCTGCAATAAGAACTATTAAAGTTATTGCCACTACTATTATAATTTTTTTCTTATTTTTTCCTTTTGCTTTGGTTTTTGTTTTTTTCTTCATATAATCACCATCCTAACTTTATTATATATATATTGAAAAAAAACACAAGTACTCATATACTTGTGTTTACATGCTTTAATTAATCTTCAACTGGATAGCAAGATGCTTGTGTTTTTCTACCTACACGTTCAAATTTTACAATTCCATCTACAGTAGTATATAGAGTGTCATCTTTACCACGTCTTACATTATTTCCTGGGAATATTTTAGTTCCTCTTTGACGATAAAGAATTGATCCAGCTGTAACAAATTGTCCATCAGCAGCTTTAGCACCAAGTCTACGACCTGCTGAATCACGACCATTTGAAGTTGATCCTTGCCCTTTATGGTGAGCAAATAATTGGATATTTAACTTTAATAATTTCACCTGTATTTCCTCCTTACTTTACTTGAATATTGTCTTTATAATTTTTTTCTAACTCTTTTAGTAAACTAATCATATTTTTAATTAGTACTTGTGTTGTATTGTCATCACTTAGTACTTTTATATTCATTCCTTGTTTACTAATCATATAACTTAGACTACCTTTTTTTAATGAAAGTATTCCATTTACTGTTGTAGTTACTATGCTACTTGCTGCACTACATACAATATCTTTACCATAGTCATCATACATCGCATGACCTAAGATTTTTACAGAAGTATACTTTCCTTTTTCTTTTACTGTCTCTACTTTAATCATAATTAAGCAATTTTAGTAATTTTGATTTTTGTATAAGGTTGTCTATGTCCTTGAGTCTTACGGTTAGATCTTGATTTACATTTATATTTGTAAACTCTTATTTTTCTTTGTTTTCCATTTTTAAGAACTTCACCTTCAACTGTTGCATCAGTAAGATAAGGACTACCTACTTTATTATCAAGCATTAATACTTGATCAAATTTAACAACATCACCACTATTGGCATTAATTTTTTCAACAAAAATTTCACTACCTTCAGTTACATAATATTGTTTTCCACCAACTTTTATAACAGCGTTCATACTTATACCTCCTTTTAAAATTTTAAGACTCGCTCTTAAGGTACATATAAATGTTTTTAAACCTTCTCAATGCGGTTTAAAGCATGAAGCTTCAAACATCAATGATTTTACCATATAATAAGTCTTATGTCAAACATTTAAGCGTTATTTTCTTCATTTTTCTTCTTTTCATAAACCTTACTTAAGACTTTAGCAAGTTTTACTCTTTCTATATCTCTATCTAAATTATTTCTTTTATAATAGTCTTTAAATAATGATTTTTTATATTGTAGAAGTTCTTTTTTAGATAACTCTGACATTAATATTCTTCCTAATATATCAATATCTAGATTCCACTTCGAATATATATAGGCAACAAGTAAATCTTTGTAATCAAAAGAAATATCCTGTGGATTTTCATAATATTGATATTTTCTAACATTATATAGTGCCTGTATTAATATATCTCCACTTATTTGTGTATCAAATTTAGGCATAATTTCTTCTAATTTTTCAACTATTTCTTCTGTTGGTATTTGTCCATAAAATGGTGATAATTGTATAAAATACATTGGAGATAATGATACATCGCTTTCTCCTTTTGAAAGAATATAGTTTATAGATTTTCTCAAATCTTTTGTTATTCCATCAATTCCTTTATTTTTCATTATTTTCTCAAAATCATAAGGTAAAGAATCTCTAAAATAAGGAAAGCCTAAATAACAATATCCATTATTATGAAGTTTTTCCATCTCTTCTCTTGTTTTTGCAAAAAACAAATATGAATTTGGATAAATTTTTCCAATACTAGTGCTTGGTGAATCTCCTGTTGGATCAAAATAATAATATCCATCGATATCATATTTATCATCTATTATGTGTGCTAAAAGAATCATGTGTCCTGTTTCTTGATTAACTTTGTTTAGTAAATTTACCTCTTCATTTTCTATGCCTAAACCTTTTAAAATGTATTCTAATCTTCTTGCAAAACCAACACATACAATGTCATTTCCAAATAAAACAGAAGTAATGGATCTTGAAGTTCCATAACTAGAACCTTCATCTTCTTTTTTATATACTTTGTCCTTTGCAAAATCATATGCATACATAATCTTTTCAAGTGGAGATAAATCTAATTTCTTTATATGACCTATTATGCTTTCTAGTACTTTATAAGTCTTATAACATTCATCAAAACTAATATATTCATAATTACCATTTAAAGAAAAATAAACATTACCAGTATTCCCAAATATTTGTTTTATTTTATCCAACTTTTCTAAACCAAAATCATCAGTTTCATAAAAGAGAATCTTTTTAGTTTTAAGAATTTCTGACTCTTTAATAAAATCTTTATAATCATCTAGATTAACGTCAAATGAAACATATTCTGCATCTTTAACTAAATGTTCAAGATTGCTTTTATGCTCTTTTAATTCTTGAATAACTTCAGGAGAATTTCTCATATCTTCAGCAATCTTTATTGATAACTCAATTGACTCAGATAAATCATGTGTATTATTTAATAAATCATCTAATTTATCTTTTTTAGATAATACTATGTTAATTCTATAGCCATTTATACTATCAGTTTGAAAATCATATTTATAATATATTTCATTATCCTCATTAAAATATAATAATCCTTTCATAATATCCCCTCTTTAAATTAGCATGTATTATAACATAATTTTCTTGAAAAATAAAGAAAAAAGTGTATTTACACTTTTCTCTTATTTTTTTATCTTAATTTTTCTTCTCTTTTTTTCTTCTTCTACTTCTTTTTTTGCTTCTTCTAGTATATATACTTTTTCTGCATATGATAAATTATTTAAATCTTCTATATTAATTTCTCCATTTAAGAATTTATGCATAATTTCATGTAACTTATCTATTTCATCTGCCTTTTTTTCTTTTTTATAATTATCTTTTGTTTCTAAGCATTTACTTTCATTTTCATTTAATAATTTTTCAGAATTAAAACTTGTAAAATCCTTCTTTTTTTTCATTCCCATAGTTATTTTTAATATGGTTAATAGAGTGGGCTTTTTCTCATATATTTTTCTTTCCTCTTCAGTCATTTTACTTACTAAATTCATTGTATCAAGTTGACTTAGTATTTCATTTTTAAGAAAGACAAATTGCATTGAATCAATTATATTAATAATCGGTATAAAAGGTATTAGTTTATCAATAACTTTTTCTTCATCATTAGATGTCTTTTTAATATTATTTGATAGTTTATCAACTTTCGGTTCACTCAAGTAATATCCTTCTTTTGCTAGTTCTTTCATTAATTCAATTACAAATATTTCATCTAAAATATATTTAGTAACTATTGTTCCAATCCAAAAAATAAACAACTGCATAATAATTCCTCATTTCAAAGTATTATTATACATTCATTTAATCTTTTATCAACAATTAATTTAATACAGCAATACTTATATTTAAGTATAAAGCAAAAAATAACCATATTACATAAGGTATTTGTATTAATCCAGCTACCTTATTAATTTTTATAAAATTATAAATCATTATAAATACTGTAACTATTAAGAATAATATCCATAATGCTGAAAAACCATACCATTTAAATCCAAAGAAAAATAATGTCCAAAGAGAATTCATAATTAATTGAACTATATATATAATATATGATTTACTTTTATCACCAAATTTTTCTTCACTTATCAAATAAATTGATATTCCCATTAATATATATAATATACCCCAAACAATTGGAAAAACTACTGGAGGAACATTTATTGGTTTTATTAAATCTTTATATCCACTATTATTCATAGTAAACATAGCAAATACTGTCCCAACTATTATAGTACCTACAATTATTAATAATAACTTTTTAAAATTTATCTTCATATAATCACCACTATAATTATATGTTTTTTATTTTAAAATAATTGTCAAAAAAAATAACTGGCTAACCAGTTATTTTACTGAAACAGATATTAAATCGTAATATCCATCACTATTCTTTTCAAATTTAAAAGTTGTTGTAGGTAATTTTTCTTTTACTTTTTGATAGATACTATCATTTACTGCAAAACCTTCATCTTTTGATTCATCTGAATAAATTGGGTTTGTATAATATCTTGCATCTTTATAGTTTGAGAACACTTCATATGTTGGACCCCAAGTTCCAGATCTATATCCTACATATATTATTTTTGAATTAATTGTTACAGTTTTCTCATTAGTTACATTTCCGGAATCAAAGAAATAATATGCTTCCATAAATCCTGGTCCATCATGTCCATGATTATAATCTGTTTTTGTGTATGTATCAGTTGAACTATTATAAGTGTAGAATGGCTCTTTATCTATTGGACAAATAATATCTTTATTTGTAACTTTTACACTATTTCCAAAGTATTCATTTTTAACTTTTTCAACATCACTACCTGTAAAACTTTGTTTGCTATAACCTATTTCTGTTAATACAAATGCTAAAAGTTCATCATTATCTATCATTGTACTTGGATTACTTAAAGGGTATAAACTAGAAAAATGTCTATTTAATTTATTTATTACATTTCCAAATTTTTGTTTTTCTTCTTGTGTTAGTTCTCTTGACTCTTCTTTTTCTTTTGTTTTAGTTTTATCTTTATTATTTTTGTTTTCTGTTATATTATTCTCTTTTTCGTTTCGAGTTTTAAATTCCTTATCATAGACAATATAACCAACTAATCCTAATACTAATATTGTTAGAATTATTACTGCTATTACTAATCCTTTTCCTTGTTTCTTTTCTTGTTTAACTTCTTGTTTTGGTTCTTCTTTAACTTCATTTTCCATATAATCCTCCTATTGTTATAATTATATCAATTACTAGTTAATCTTTTTATACATTTTTAGCTTGTTTACATCTTTTTTGTAAATAGCTATTATTTTTCCTTTATATCTAAATATTACTTTGTCATAGATATCATAATTATTATCTAGTACTACACCATTATCTACTTTTTTAAACATTTCATCATCTATATCTATAATTTTATAATCTACTATATCTAATAAACCTAATATTTTAAAGTTACCATTTTCTACATCTTCTAATGAATAACACTCTTCTATTTTAAATCTTCCCTGTTTTATTCTTGTTAATGATGTCATTGTCATTAAGCAATTAGAACTTTTTCCAATATCTCTAATTAGACTTCTTATATAAGTTCCTTTTGATACAGTTGTCTTAAATGAAAAAGTATCTTTATCTTTTTTTAATAATTCTATTTCTTTTATAGTTACTTCTTTTTTTGGAAGCTCAACTGCTTCATTTTTTCTTGCATACTCATATAATTTCTTACCATTAACTTTAACTGCAGAATATTTTGGAACTTCTTGCATATATGTCTTTTTAAAACTTTTTAAAATTTCTTCTAAATTGTCTATTCTATTATTATTTTCTTCTATAACATTTCCAGTTATATCTAGTGTATCAGTTAATATTCCCTGTTTTACTTCAGCAATATACTCTTTTTCAAGAGAAGTAAGTTCTTCTCCCAGTTTTGTATATTTACCTATAGTAAGTACTAAAACTCCTTCAGCAAGTGGATCAAGAGTTCCAGTATGTCCAATTTTTTTAATACCTAATATATTACTAACTTTTTTTACAACATCAAAAGATGTCATATTTTTTTCTTTATTTACTAGGAGTATTCCACCAAAACCATTTAAATACTCTTCTAAGCACAAATTATTTTCACTTATTATTTGAGCTGGTATTTTTCCTACATATCTTATATGCCAAGGTTCATATGAATATCCTGTTATACTTTCTTTTCCTTCAGGATATCTTAATATAAAGCCAAAGTCCTTTAAATATGGATGAATCTTTTTAAAATCCTCATCATATTTTAGTAAATCTCCGCCATCTGTTAAAAATATATTATTTTTTTTTAAACTAATATCAATTGCAAGACCAGTATGATGTTCTGAGCATCCTACTGGAGCAACATATTTATGACAGTAATCTTCTCCCTTTGTTTCATAAAAGTCATCCCATATTTCTTGTTGATATTTTTCATCTCTATAAGCAGTATCTATTCCAATGATTATATTCTTTTTTTTTAAAAATTCTTTTAATTCTAAGTAGTTTTCATATGTTTTTTCTTCTACTTCTGTTTTCTCATCTTCTACATTTATAGTTTCTATTAATTTTACTTGTTTATAATATGAATCTTTAATTTTATTATCTTTATTTACAAGTGTTAAATAGTTCATGGTGCCTCCTAATTTGTTATTCTATCAAAGTAATAATTTCCATCATTTGTTTTAGTAAAAACAACATTTTTATCCATTATATATTTATCTGCATGTGTAATTCTTAATGATAAAGATAATTCATTTATATCATTAGTTACCCCTGTTAATTTTATTTTAAAATTATTACAACTAACTTCTTGTGATGTTGTTTGTAATATATATTTTTCATTGCTACTATCATAAAAGTATCTTGAATCATTATTAATAGAAAAGCTTTTCTTCTTATATTCACCTGATCCAAACATTTTTTCAACTTGGTTTTGTAGTACTTTTGCATCAATTACATATGTTAAATCATTTTTATCATTATATTTATCAGTGTTAGAATTCAAATAATTACTTCCACAATACCACTTTTTTTCTTGATCTTTAGAATGGGTAGCATTTAAATAGTTAGAACACTTTTCTTCGTCTGTATCTTTCTTTTTTATTTGAAGGTATGCCATATATAATTTAAATTCATCTGATAAATCAACTCTAGATATGTTGTCTTTTTCTCCATCAAATAAATTATAATTTATATTGTTACATCCGGCTAAATTTACCCAAGAATATAGTTCTTGTACTGTTAAACTATTTTTGTCATATATACTTTTATTTATTGTCTTTGCATCTTCAGTAATAACGATGCTTGGTTTTAAAAATGCTTTGTATGCTAAGAAAAGTATAACTACTCCTAGTGCTATTATAACTAAGTAAAGACATCCAATTTTTGAATTACCTTCTTTTTTTGTTTTTTTAGGTGTTTCTACTTTTACTTCTTCAACTTTTTTTTCAGGCATCATTCCAGGCATTATAGGTTTTTCATCTGTATTTATTATTTCTTTTTCTGGTTCTTTATATACGTTTTCTTCTGTTACATTATTTACTTCGGCTATTGTACCATTATCTGTTGTTTGGGCAGGTATTATTACACCTGGTATTTGGTATACATCTCCCTCTTTTTTTTCTGGTTCAGGTTGTGCTTGTTCTTCAGTACTTTCTTGAGGTAATTCAGAACTTTCTTGACTCAAATGAACTCCACTATCAGTTACTTGGTCTGGTATTATTACACCTGGTATTTGATAACCTGTAGTTTGCGTACTTTCAGTATTTTTTTCATTTTCTTGATTCATATTCATCACCCTTATAATTATTCTATTAATAATTATATCAAAATTATTCTTTAAAATAAAGAAAAAGTAGACCTTTGTCTACTTTTATAATCATTATTGTGCTTGTTCGAATGATACACTGAAGAATGATGTAGCTCCAGTATTACCTTCAGCAACTTCATTAATTAAAGCAATTTCTTCAGCAGTTGGTAATGCAGCTATATTTGTTTTATATGAAACTGTTACTTTAACTTTTAGAGATTCACCAGCATTTAATGCTCTTCCTTGACTAATTTCATTTCCACTTGCATCTGTAACTATGTAATTTAAGAATCTTCTAGCAGTTGGATTTAATTCATTTTTAGTAACATTAGATACTTTAGCGTTGATATTTCCTCTATTTTTAATTGTTGTATAGAATACAAATGTATCTCCTGGTTTAGTTAATATATGTTTAAAGTAAACTGTATCTCCATCCATCCAGATAACTGCACCATTTCCTTCATCACAATTTTGATCAGCAGGATCACATTTTGCTACTCCTGGAGGTGTATCTCCTGGATCTTGTGGATTAATTGTACAAACTTCTCCTTCTTCACATTCGATATCTCCGCCACCGATATCCCATTTTGCATCTTGTACTGTTGAAGTACCTCTAATATTTAGAGATGTTGATAATAATGCATATCCAATACTTATTGATAACACTAAAACCATTAGTACTATTAATACTACTTCTGATGTACTTGATTTTCTTCTTTCAACTACTTTTTGTGTACTTTGTGAATTATTTTGTGAATTCATTTCACTGTTCATGTTATTTCTACCTCCTATTTTTTTATCTAAATACATTATAACATAGATATTTTTTTATAGAAAGAAAAAAAGTTAGATTTTACTAACTTTTAAAATAATTTGTTTACAATTTCTAATAATTCTTCTCTAATTTTTTCTGATTCTATTTTACTAATTATCTTATTAAAGTTCGCTGTGATAAAGATTTTTTCAGCTTCTAACTTTGAAAAACCTCTTGTCATTAAATAAAATAGTTTTGACAAATCAATTTTTCCACTTGACACTCCATGTGCACCTTCGACACTTTCTTCATGACATAAAAGCATAGGAAGACTTCTTGATATACAGGTATCACTTAAAAGAATACAATTTTCATTTTCTTCTCCTATTGATGATGATGAGCCTTCAATGAAATCAATTGTTCCTTTAAAGCTTTTCTTTACAAAGTCATCTATTGCTCCTTCTACATTTATGTAGTTTTCAGTACTTTTACCTATATTCTTAACATGATAATTTATATCGATTATCTTATCATTTTTTCCAAAATAGATACTATTTAAAGAATGTTTTGCCCTGTATTCTAAAAGTTCTCCATATAAATTAATGATTGAAGTGTTTCCTCCTAAATCAATTATATTATGTTTTATATTAGAATTTTCATATTCTTTTACTTCTGTTGAAAAGAAATTTTTACTACTATCATTTAATAAATTTAAAATAGTAATTTTTCCAATAGAATTAGGTTTTCCTATTACTTCTTCCTTTAAATGATGAAAATTAGATGAGTTACTTAATGATTCATATTTAATTATAAAATTTGCTTCTGAACTTTCTTCGTAAACTATTTTTATATGATCTATTAAGTTGTCATCTTCTGCAAAATCATATGTTAAATAAATAGGATTTTTTATTATAGTTCCTTTTGGAACAGTGATATTAATATCATAAGAACTATTAAACTCTAGTCCAATTTTACTTGTAAACCCTTTTCCATTTTCATTTATTTCAATATTTAGATTATTATTTTCTTCAATTTCAAAGCTATGAAACAAATATTTTTTAGGAAGTTCTAATTCTAATTTAATATCATTTATTTTAAAATTAGAGGTTGTTCTTAGTGGTGTTTTATTTAATATATATTTTTCCATAGTAACCTCCTATCCTATTGTTCCTTCAAGTTCTAATTCAATTAATCTATTCATCTCAACCGCATATTCAACTGGGAAAAGTTTTGCTATTGGTTCTGAGAATCCTCTTACAATTAGTGCTTTAGCTTCTTCTTCAGTTAAACCTCTAGTCATTAAATAAAATATTGTTTCATCACTTATTTTACCGATTTTTGCTTCATGAGCAAATTCTACATCAGAAGTTTCTATTGTGTTAACTGGAATTGTATCACTTTGTGAAATACTATCCATCATTAGTGATTCACATGATAAAGTTAATTTTGAATTTTTAGCATTTTTCTTAACTAATGCATTACTTCTAAATGTACATATTCCTCCATCTTTTGATATAGATTTTGAATTTACTACCGTACTTGTATTTTCAGCATTATGTATTACTTTAAGTCCTGTATCTAGGTTTTGACCAGAACCAGCAAATGATATTGCTGTGAATTCACATTTTGCATTTTTTCCATTTAATACACTTAGTGGATAAAGCATTGATACTTTAGAGCCAAATGATCCCATTATCCACTCTATTTTTCCACCTTCTTCAACAAAACATTTCTTAGTATTTAAATTAAGCATATTTTTAGACCAGTTTTCTATTGTTGAAAAACGTAAGCTAGCATTTTTCTTAACATAAAGTTCAACACATCCAGCATGTAAGTTCAACTCATTATATCCAGGTGCAGAACAACCTTCAATAAATTCCATACTTGCACCTTCATCGACAACTATTAATGTATGTTCGAATTGTCCGGCGGCTTTGGCATTAAGTCTAAAGTAGCTTTGTAATGGAAGATCTAGTTTTACGCCTTTTGGAACATATACGAATGAACCTCCTGAGAAAAGGGCGTAATGAAGTGCTATATATTTATGATCTGTTATTGGTGTTATTTTAGTAAAATATTCTTTAACTAAGTCTTTATGTTCTTTTAATGCTGTATCAAAATTTGTATATATTACACCAAGTTTTTTCATTTTTTCTTCTAGATTATGATAAACTACTTCAGAATCAAATTGAGCTCCTACTCCAGCAAGTGATTTTTTTTCTGCTTCTGGAATTCCTAGTTTATCAAATACATCTTTTATATCATCAGGTACTTCTTCCCAACTTCTTTCTTCTTTTTCTGTAGGCTTTACGTAGGTTGCTATTTGATTAACATCAAAATAACTAATATCTGGTCCCCATGTTGGATTATCTAGTTTATTATATAAATCAAGTGCTTTAAGTCTTAAATCTAGTACCCATTTATCTTCTTTTTTTTCTTTTGAAATATTTTCTATTATTTCACGTGTTAGTCCATATTCTTTCTTTATAGAATTATCTTTAGCTTTTTCATTATAAACATTTCTTGTTTTTTCATCTTGATATAAAGTAACATCTGTCTTCATTAGTCACCTATTTTAGATATTTTGAATATCCTTCTTTATCAATTTTATTAGCTAAAGATATGTCTCCAGATTCAACTATTTTACCATTTACTAATACATGAACTTTATCAACATCTAATCCTTCTAATATTTTAGTTGAATGTGTAATAATTAATACTCCATTTTTTTCATTTTTATATAAATTTATACCTTTAGAAACTGTTTTAATTGCATCAACATCAAGTCCTGAATCAGTTTCATCTAAAATAGCTAGTTTTGGATTAAGAATAAGCATTTGAAGTATTTCATTTTTCTTTTGTTCTCCTCCAGAGAAACCAACATTAAATTCACGAGATGTATATTTATTATCCATATCTAAGTTTTCCATAGCTTCTCCTACTTCTTTATAGAATGTTGCTATAGAAGGATTCTCACCAGTAATACTCTTTTTAGTAGTTTTTAAAAAATGAGCAAGAGTAATACCAGGTATTGATATAGGACTTTGAAATGACATAAAAACACCAAGTCTAGCTATCTCATCAGTTCTTTTATTAGTAATATCAACACCTTCAAGGATAACTTTTCCATTTGTCTTAATGTACTTCGGTGAATTGAATATTGAGTTTGCAAGAGTTGACTTACCTCCACCGTTTGGACCCATTATTACATGGATTTCTCCTTCATTTATTTCTAAATTTAGTCCTTTTAATATTTCTTTTTCTCTATCATCTTCAGCTATTGTATATAAATCTTTTATTTCAAGTAATTTCATTGTTCCACCTCTATATAATCTTTTAGTGTTTTACTTTCTAGGAAATTATCTATTACAGAATTTAAATCATTCCAAATAGAAAACGTTATACATGAGTTTTTCTTTGGACATATTTCTGTTACACAACTTGCAACTTCTAAATTACCTTCTGATGCTTTTAATATATCTTTTAAAGAATACTTTATTGGGTCATATTTTAATTTATATCCTCCATGTGCTCCTCTTGTTGAAATAAAGTAATCTTGTTTATTTAGGTTTAACATTATTTTTTCTAAGTATTTTAAAGATATATTTTCTTTTTCTGATATCTCATGTAATGTTACATATCTATCGTTTTTATATTCTTTTGCAAGATATAACATTATTAAAATAGAATAACGTCCTTTAGTAGATATTCTCATATAATTTCCTCCAGTAGTTAGATTATACTACCAACATGGTAGGATTTCAAGAAAATATATAATTATTGTAAAAAAAAAAACGGTGCAGCCTTTAGACCTAAGGCCTAAGACTGCACTTTCTCACATCACTCTTTATTACTTTAATACATATGGATTTCCACTTGTACCAGTACCTGTTGCTTTGATCCAAGAGCCTAGAGTGATAATCGGACGAAGAGCCCTGCTGCCGCTGAAGTCGAACCAACTGCCGATGCTATAGATACGCAAGGCGTTGCTGCTGATGCTGCCACTCGTGCCCACACTCCTGCCGCCGAAGCCGAAGCTAGTCGAGCCGCCCCAGTCATAATCACGAGAGCCTAACCAATAAATAGTTGCGGTTGTTGTTCCTACTTTATTTGCTATTGCATATCTATTATCTGTTCCTCCATATGCTGCTTTTACTAAATTATAATCTGTTTCATATAGTGAATCTCCTCGTCCTAAATATTCTTCATCTGGTGTTCCACTTGTTGAACTTGTCCACTCATCTCCTGCCTTTGTACTTGTTCCATCAAAATATGATGTATCTGTTATAAACTCTGTTTGTCCATTATATCCCATTATTCTTGATCCTACTGTATATTTTGGGTTTTCATATTTTGAAGCTAAAACGTTTAAGTAATAAACAAAACTTTGATATCCAGTTTTTCCTTGAAAAGTTACACTTGTACTTGAAACATATTCTGATACCGCATCATATGTTCCATCAGCATTTACTCTTATTACCCTCCATAAATTTAATTCTGTCGGTGTAATTGTTTGTGTGCTATCAGCACCTGTATATTTTGGTTCTGCCCTATAACTACTTGTTGATGGAGTCATCTTTATATAATCTCCTACCTTAGGAGTTATTGCAACAGCTTCTTTATCTTGTGCACATTGATATAATTCATCAAGTGCATCTTGAACATTATCTGATTTCATTTCGCTATTAGTATTATCATAACTTGCATCAGCTGATGCATATAAAATTGTATTTGGGGTTGCAAAACCTATCCAAAGACACAAAGCTATACAGAAACCAATAAAACCAGCAATTAAAACTTTTTTACTAGGTTTAAATTTTCTTTTTTTTATGTTTCTTATTCTCAATTTAATCACCTGCTTTTTTTTTAATACGAAGCGGTGCAGCCTTTAGACCTAAGGCCTAAGACTGCACATTCTCACATCGTTCTATATTACTTCAACACATATGGATCTTCACTTGTCCCTGAACCTGTTGCTTTGATCCAAGAGCCTAGAGTGATAATCGGACGAAGAGCCCCGCTGCAGTTGCTGTCGACCCAACCGCTGCCGTTAAAGCTACCCAAGTCGTTGTTGTTGATGTTGCCACTCGTGACCACATCCCTGCCGTAGAAGTAGAAGTAAGCCGACCTGTTCCAGTGATAATTACGAGAGCCTAACCAATAAGGTGTTACAGTTGTTGTTCCTACTTTATTTGCTTTTGCATAACTACTAGCTGTTCCTCCATATGCTATTTTTACTAAATTATAATCTGTTAAATATAGCTCATCTCCTCGCCCTAAATATTCTTCATCTGGTGTTCCACTTGTTGAACTTGTCCATTCTTCTCCTGCCTTTGTACTCGTTCCATCAAAATATAATGTATTTGTTATAAATTCTGTCTGTCCATTATATCCCATTATTCTTGATCCTACTGTATATTTGGGATTTTCATATTTTGAGGCTAAAATATTTAAATATCCTACAAAACTTTGATATCCAGTTTTTCCATTAAAAACTACACTTGTACTTGATACATATTCTGATAC
>DLOU01000018.1 GCA_002477275.1 Caryophanales bacterium UBA7476 | reverse complement strand
TAATCGGTTTAGAATCTACTGAACGATTGTTTAAATCTTCCAATAGAATAATCATAGATTCAAGCTAAATAGTTCCTTATAAAGCAAAAAATAACCGTTTGGTTATTTTTCGTTTATAGCATTTATTATTTGTTCTTTTATTTTTGAAAGCATATCTTCCCAGTTATCAGGGTACTTCAAAGCACCATTTGTTTTATTTGTGTCATTTTTAATTTTAGTTATAATCTCCCATAGTATCATCAAATCTGGATATTCTTGTTCTGGGTTAGGCCAGAAGTCATTAGAGTTATTTACTAAATCATTATATTTTTTTATTTCTTCAAACAAATTATTTATATTATCATTTGATTTTATGTTTTTTTCTAATTTAAGATAAAAATTATCACCATTTTTTTGAATAGAATAAGTTATATTTTTTTGATTATCCCTTAATTCTATTTCCTCGTTTTTTTCTATAAATTCATTCACAAATTTATTAAAAATATCTTCTACTGCTTTTTTATTATTTGATTTTTTAATTCTAGGAATATTCCAAGGTAGCCCTAGATCAGCATCAGGCATTTTTTCCACTATAACTATATTATTATTTTTGCAATAATCTATTATTAAATTAGAAATTGAAAATTTTTCTTTGTCAGTAATATCATAATTTTTCATAAATTGTTGAAAATTAAATTCTGTATTATCAGGTAATTTTTTAATTTCATTACTAATTTCTATAGCAATTTCATTATCGATTTTTTCTATTTTTTCATCTATTTTTTCTATCAATTCATTAACATTATGCTTTTCATCTTTATTATAGTTATCCATATCTAATGGTGCGGGTACTTCGTAATTAGGATTAATTTCTTTTAATTTATTATCTATTTTATCAATTAAATTATTATTTGAGAAATTAGGCACTTCAATAGTTCTTTCTCTATCACGTTCGTGTCCGTTCTCATCAAGATATGTTTCTCTAATAATAGCTGTTGATTTTTCAAAATTAAGTTTTTTAATTTCTTGTCTTGGTACTGAAATTAAACACCAAGATAAAAATTCATTATTTAGCGAATATTCAATTTGTTCTGATTCAGAGACTATATTTCTATAAATATTTAAAAATTCTTCTATTTTATCTGTTTTTGATATGTATTCTTTTTTACTATAATACATTAAAATTAAATCGTCTAATAATTTAAAGTATTTGCTATATAAACTATCATATTCTTCTTTACTGTTGATTAATATTTCTTTTTTAGGTATAAAGTTTAATAAATTTAATTTTGGATCATTTGAAAGAAGATGTTCCGGTTGTAATTCATATTCTATATTTCCTGAAATTGTATCAATAAGAACATATCCACAATTATATATTTCCGCATTTTCTTCTACTGCTGATAATAATATTAGTGATTTTAACTTATTATGTGATACAGGTAAAGGTAATGATAAAGATTTATTATTTCCATATTCATTTTCTACAAAAATATTAAAATCTGATTTAGCTTTTTCAAATAGTTTTTCAGTTGAATATTGATTGTTAGAATTATTTAAATGAGCTTCCAATCTATTAACCATATTTAATATAATTGATTTTTCTTCATTTCCAATATAAGTTGAATATTTATAATCTTTATTAAAATGATCGTTATAAATCGTATTTTTATCTGATTCTATAACTTCATATATATCCATAAGACAATCATTAGCTTGATTTCGTTCTAAATAATATATAAATTCATTAATACAATGTTGTGCTCTTACGCATGGGGTATAAGGTATTTCTATACCGTCATTAGACATTAATTCATTTTTTATTGTTTTTAATTCATCAAGAATAAAATCTTTTTCAGTTAAATAATTGTTTCTTTTTTCTTTATAATTATATAAATATCCTAATTTATTTAATAAATTTTCTCTATTTATATAAGAAGCTTTTCCTAAAATTTCTTCTTCTAATAAGATACCCTCATTATAAAATCTTTCAATTTCTTTTTCATCATATATTGCATTTTTATAACATTCCATTCTAGAAATAGCTACTCTTAATTCTTTCTTTAATGCTTTAAATTCTGGCGTTGACATAGTCCAGTTTTCTACTAAATATGCTACAATTCTTTTGTTAATTTCGTCTATAACTTTTTGTTGTTCTTTTATTTTTTCTTTATCTGGATTTTGTTTTATATATTCTTTTTCTTTTTTTATATCTTCCTTAACTAATTTATCTACATCTTTTTTTAATTGTTTATCAGTAGCTTCCTTAATTTTATCTTGTAGTTTAGTTATTTGTTCTTGATCGTTATTTCTATAAGCTTCTGCTAATTCTTTTGTTAATTTTTCTATTTTTTTGTTTAAAAATTCAAAACTATTTTCATCTTCTACAATACTATCTTTTCTTTCGGGACAAGTTTTTTTATTTCCTAAAATGTCAGAAGCTATTTCACCATATATTTTACAATTTATATCTCCTAGATAATTTTTACAATCAGCACATTGCGATTTTGACACTTTAACGCCGTTCCATTCTGATTGATGTCTTCTCATACCAATTTCATCTATTACTTCATTTAAATATTCCTTATATAATCCATATCTTGTTTGTGGAGATGGCTTAACTAAATAATCCTGTTGCGGAAGATTATTATTTTCATAATCATTTATAAATTTTTCAAGTCCTTTTTTTCTCTCGTATAATTCTTCTGGTGTTAAATTTTCAAGTTCTTTTCTATATCCCTCTGGGCTTATCATCATATTTATCTTACTCCTTTTTAATTTAATTCTATATATTCATACATATAAATACTTATTTCTTTTGTACCATTTAAAAGTTCTTTTTTATATGGATTATGAATGTGTCCGTGTATATGATATGGTACTTTGTTTTTAAATAAGTAATACGTAATACCAAACAATCCCTGATGTGCTGGATTTCCAGTCATATTATTATCAAAGCTATTGTCATGACTCACTAATATATCTACATTTGGTTTATCATTTAAAAACAATATACTTTCTCTTTGAGTAAAAGACGGGAAATTAGACGGTTTATATTTAAAACTGCCTTGTATTCCTAAAATTGTTGTTCCATTAATATTGATAGTTTTGCCATTAAGATTATTAATATTAAATTCTTCTAAATAATCATAATCGTGATTTCCTAACAATCCGTAAATCTTATTATTATCAATATATTTTAAGATTATAGAAATATCGTTTGAATGATGATCTCCTAGCAATAAACACACATCATATTCTTTATGTTGTTCTACAAATTTTTTAAAATCATCTTCATTTAAACAATTATGAGTATCGCTTATAACAATCATTTTAATTTTTTTGTTGTATGTATTTGAATTACCATACATTTTTAATAACTTTGATTCTTGATTCATATATCTTTTATCAAAAGAGTATAAGTTTTCTTTTTTTTCTTTAATTATTGAATCAAAATAATTTTCAGTTGATTCTTTCTTTACCTTAAACAAATTAAATAAATTCATAATAAACACCTTTACCTAGAAATACCTGTTTTTTTATCAACCTCAAATTCTTCTGGTGTTTCAGTAATAATTGGTTGTGGAGTTGATAATCCAACTTCTATTTTCTTTTGTTCTAGTGCTTGCCTCATTTGTTGTTCTTTTTGTTTATCTATTTGCATTTCAGATATTTTTTGTTCTACTATTTTTAACTTTTCTTCCAGTTCTTTTTGCATAAAAGGATCTGTTAATTTTTCTGCATTTGGTACGATTGTTGCTAATCTTTTTTTATAATCTTCTAATGACATACCATTTAAACCAAAACTTGATAAAAAGTTATCAGTAATTTGCTTAATATATTTTTCTTCATATTCCATACTATCTTTCGTCGTGCTAACTTCGTGTTCTAATCTTTCAATTTGTCTTTTTAAATCTGATAAGTTAGTTGTATTTTCATTAATTCTTTTATTAGCAAACATTTTACCAAAAAATCCTTTTTTATCTAATTCTGCTTTTTCTCTTAACAATTCATCTTGACGTTGACGTAGTGAGATTAACTCTTGCTCGTTTGATGTAATAGAATTTTTATAAGTTTCTATTTTAGTTGCACTTTCTTTTTGAGTTTGTTCTAACCATTCTATACTAGAAGCTCCATCATAAACTTTTCTATTATCTGATAAATTTTGTATCTCTGTCATTAATTGTTGTTGTAATGCTACTAATTCATCATATTTAGTTATATCTTTATCAAGAGAAGATATATCAATAAATGAATGGCTAGTTGTTTTTAATTGTTCTAATTCTGGGGTAGTTTGTTTATAAGTAGCAAAAGCAATATTTACAGAGTTTGTTTCATAAGCATTAAATTTAACTTCAATAACTCGTTTGGCGTGTTCTAATCTTCTTTGCATAGGATCACGTGATAAATCTACTTGCTTTAACATTTCTTGTTTTGTTTGTTCCAATTCTTGTTTAGATTTATAACCTGATATTATAGTGATTTTTTCACCATTAAATTCTATTATTTCAGTATTAAATGGTGTGAAATTGCCAATTATCTCTTTTGATACTACATTACTTTGGTATATCCAGTTATCCGCAGACAACCCAATGCTATTTGTATTTTCAATTAATTTATTTAAAGCTTGCATTCTTCTGATAATTTCATTACTTTGTTCCATTATAGAATTTCTAATTACTTCATTATCACAAGTAGATAATGCTTGGTTAAAATTATTTAAAGCTTCTTTTAAATCAGACATTTCATTAATATAAGTATTATAGTTTTCAGCTTTATTTTTTCTTGTTTGTTTTGCTTCTTCAAATAATTTAAACAAATTTTCCGGACTAACATTATTTTCTTTCTTTTGGGTTAAAAATATATCTATGATTACATCTTGATATAATTTTAAATCGGCTTCTGTAAAATCTTGTGCTGTTGCTAAATCGTGGCCTTTACTTTTATAGTATTGTTTTAAAAAGTTTTCTGCGAATAACTTTTGTTCTTTAACACTTAAAGCTTCTTCATCAATTAAATAAGTTCCTTTATTTCCTTTTGTTCTATAAAGTGAAATATCAATATCTATTAATGGTAATCCTGATTGTTCTGCTAATTTTTTTGCTGATTGATAATCATAACTTAATTCTTTTTCCCCGAATGTTATACAATAAATTCCAACCGGTTTTAATCCAGTAGTAGAATCAAGTAAAACTTCATTATAAATATTTGCATTATCATTATTTAATCTTTTTCCATTTTCTTGAACGCTCAAATTTGCTGAATAACTTTCCATTGCTTGTGGCGTTATTAGCATTGAATTATTATGATTTTGATAATAATTGCCTTCTTTTTGAGTTTCATAACTATATAAATCTTTATATCCAGAAGTTATAATTTTTGAATCGTTGGGATATATAAATCCGTACTTATGAGATCCGTAAACACCCATTTCTTTATCAGTAATCAAAGACGCAGATATTCTACCACTTCTAGCAGAGTGTTCGTTTATATTGGTTGTTTCCATATCTGTTTTTGATACATTATGCACTATAAACATAAATGGCTCACCCGGTTTAAAACTTTCAGGGTTAGTTATAGATGAAGTCCAAATTTTATCACTTATGGGACGTAGTTTTGTTTCTATATCAATTAAGATTGCATCTGTTAATGTTTTATTTTTTATATGATTTGAAATTTGATAATAACTTCCATATAAATTATAAAGTTCAGCATTTGATAAATTTTTTCTTATTTCCGGATTTTCAAAAAGTTGTTGTATTGCTTCGCAAACAGTTTTACTTCTTAAAGATACATCAGCTTCGTAATATTCGGTATCTTGTTTTATACTATTAAAATCTGGTTTCCACAAATTATTTATTTTATCAATAGAACGTGTAGTAGTTAAAGTTGCTTCCATACTTTCTTTTAATAATTCACTTAAATTTGCATATTTTGTTTCATCATTCCACCACATATGATTTTTGATTGCTAAATATCTATCAATAAATTCATTTGAAGCGCTACTAGATCCGTAATTATTTCTTAATATATAAAAGTTAAAACTAGATTCAAATTGATTTACAAGATTTTGTAGTTCTTGCATATAACACCACCTTATTTTTTACATTTTCTTTCCACTGTTTCTTACCGAATTTAATAATTGTACATCTGCTTCTGGCATAGAATAAACAGTAGTAGTAATAGGACTAACACCAAATTTATTAGAATAATGTTGGATTAATCTAGTCCAATTTTGATTTTGATTATCCGTTCTACATAATGTTTGATAATCAAGATTAGTTCTTGATTTTGCAAAAGATACCCAATTTTCTAATTGTCCGCTCCACATATAATTAATTTGTTCATCTGAATATTTTAATCCAGTAGGATCATATACAGGGCTGAAGTTTGGATTTGAAAAACTTTTATTAACTCTTTTACAATAGATTCCTTGTATTAGTTGTGGTGTAAAACTTGTAGTACCGTCATCATTACTTTTCCAAACTGGTACTGGCGGATTTACTTTACCATCTCTGTGAACTATTGCGGTCATATAATCTTTTGGCATTTTAACAACTATAACAGAATTATAATCTTCGCTATCGCCTAAATAGTTCATAATTACTTGTTCTAATCCAACTTTTTGTAATGTTTCTGTATCTATTGGAGCAAGTGTTGAATGCATGCTATACCCATACCAACTTTTTAATCCATTATTAAATATATCTTCTATAACAGCTGGATCATCTGTTGAAGTTTTATGCAAATAATAAATATAATCTTCTTGTTTTAAACTCATATCAAACACCTCTTTTATTTAACATTTTCAACTTTGAATTCATTTTTCATCATTTCAAAGATTTGTTTTCTTTCTTCTTTTGTATATGGATCTTTTTGACACTTAAATTTGCTTAAATTCCATTTCCAAAAATTATAGCCGAAATGTCTATCAACATATTTTTTATTAAATAACATTAAAGGTTCTTTATATCTTGGTACAAAATGATAATGTACTTGTGGTTTAGTATTATCTCTATAAGCATTATTCATTAAACAACAAAAGTTAAACATAGTTGCACCAAAAACTTTTTTACAAACTCTTTCTAGTTCTTTTTCTAATTTTCCTAATTCTTCCCAAGCTTCAGATGTTAGTTCACTTAAAGATTCTTTATCGTTTCCAATAATACAATATCCGGGGTGATCCTGACACCATACACCAAAAATTATATCCCAATTTTTTCCTTTATATAATTCCATAAATATTCTCCTTATAATTCCTACTTTTACATATATAATTATAACATAAAAATTAAAATAATCATATAGTATTAGTCTTGTGATACTAAAAAAAGAAAAAATGCTTAATTTTTAAGCATTTTGATTATATATTATTAATATTTTCTAAAAATTTATTTAAAGATTTGTACCAACTATACATACCTAATTTTTTATTAGAGTATTTTTCTAATTCTTCATTTGTATAATTTCCAGCAATATATTTCCACCTGTTAATACATCTGTTATAGCAAGTATCAATACAAGTTCTCATAACTATAATTTTACCTTTTAAAATAGAATAGTCTTTGATATTTCTAAATTGTGCTGAATCAATTACAATAGTTTTATCAATATTACTAAAATAATTCAAAATCTCATTATAGCAATCATCAAAGTTTTTTATTAAATAATCTTTTTCTTTTTCCTTAAATAATTCTCTTAATTCTAAATTATATTTATCATCAGTTGGACGATTTCCAAAAATTAAGTCTGTATCAATAACTATGTAATTGTCATCATTTATATAGTTATTACTAAAATAAGATTTTCCGCTACCACTTTCACCAGTTATATTTATAACTTTGTCATTTGTTATATCTTTGATAAATGGATCTTTATCTGTATTGATAGAAATTAGTAAATCTGATTTAACTTCTAATAAATATTCATTAATCAGTTTTACAGTATCATTAGCTTCATTTCTACCACCTTTACTCATAAAGTCATTCCATTCTTCTAAGACTAAATCAATATTTTCTTTATTAACTTTATCTTTAAAAATCTGAATAGCGGTATTTCTATAATCCATTACGGACACAGCTGCTAGTGCTTTATAATATGATAATTCTGGTATATTAGATTTTTTATAAAATTCATAAGCCATTTCGTCAGTTATTTTTCTAGGATTTGAAATTATAATTTTATTAGTTCTGTATATTGTTGTAGCGCCTTCAAGTTTTATGTTTTCTGCGCCCTCTGGTATTTCTACATCATAAACAAAATCACCTCTATGTAGCCACCTTAATATACAATCTTCTGTTGCATAATTAAATCCACCAAAATCTCTTCCTTTTTCTGCGGTTGGATTCCAATTGTTAGCAACATTAACTTCGCCAATTTTATATTCTAAATCCTTATCAGCTCCGCTTGTAGTTCCAAACATCACTTTGATATATTTACTCATTTTCTACACTTCCTTTTTACCAATTATATAACTTCAATATTAATTAATTCATTATCTTTAAACTCTAATTTAAAAGATTGTAAATGTTCCCATTTTCCATTAAAGAAAACCTTATTATTAAATGTATATTCTTTATCATAAAATACTTCACACCATTTTTTTAATAGAAAAGCGATAGCAGTAGAATGAGATATAATTGCAATTCTTTTTCCTTTATTTTCATTTAATACTTTCATTAATCCGTTAAACATTCTAGTTTGAACTTCTTTTTGACTTTCGCCATATCCAACTTTAAAATTTTCATCATCAAATTGTTTTAATTCAAATTCTTGTGGTAGATCGCTCCAACTATCAACACCGTGTATTCTTTCATTAAAAACTTCATCAATATTTACTTTTAAATTATTAGCACTTGCAAAATATTTAGCTGTTGCCATAGTTCTTACGTAGTTTGATGAATAAACTATATCTAAATTTTTAAATTCTTCTTGTAAAGACTTTTCTTCCGCAAGTTTCTCACCAGCAATACTTAATGGCGATTTTTCATTTTCTATTAATATTGTTTCATTAGTGTTTGTTGTTCCTCTATGTTCTTTAAATGGGATTGAATGTCTCATTAAATAAATTGTAGTAATCATTTTTTCGCTCCTTATTATAAAAGTTATTTAGTTAATTATTTCAATTTGTTCTACATTGATAACAGTTTTATTTTCATCATATTGAATTTTATAAATACTTGGATTGTTTGGTTTTCCATTTAAAACAATATTATTATTAAATTTAATTTCAAAATTTTTTCCGTCATAAGTAAAATGAGTACATATTGTTTTAAGATATGATAATAATATTATTCCGTGTAATACAATAACAACATTATCTTTTTCATTGTTTAATAACTCATTTATAAAATTTTTAAATCTTGTATCTAATTCATTTAGGGATTCACCATTACCAACTTTTAGATCTTTATTTTCTAGTGAATCTTTTGCAAAATTCTCTGGTATTTCATCAAAAAATTTTACTCCAAACTCTCTTTCATTTATTCTGTCATCTAATTTTATTTTTAAATTATTTAATTCAGAAAGATATTTTGCTGTTTCAATAGCTCTTGATGAATTAGAAGAATATAATTCGCTAATGTTTCTTAATTCTTCTACATTACATAATCTTTTTGCATTTTCTTCTCCTTTTGGAGATAAAATCATATTTTTGTTAAATTCAGACCATAAAACTTTATTACCATTGCTGTAATTATCTATTTCAACAAATGGGCCAGAATGTCTTATCAAATAAATTGTAGTTGCCACTTTATCACTCCTTACTTTCATTTATAATTATAACATAGTTTTCAGGAGTTTAGTATTGTATGATTATATTTTGTGTCAAAAAATAATAAAAAAACAATCCTGTACTAGCGATTGTTATATGTTATGCGAATTTAGATAAGATTAATGGGTTTGTATTGTCAATATCATAATGTTTATAAGTTAATTGGCTAACTGCATTTGTTTCAATAATTAATCTTTCGCGTTTATTATGTTTTGATTTTGGTATAGTGTAGTCTAAATAATCTTGAAATGATTTGTCTTGATATGTTTTACTTTTATAAAGTTTTATTATTTTTAGTGCTGTTAGTTTAGCTTCTTCTTGTAGTTTATTATAATTTTTTGGTCGTTTACTTAATAATTCATCAACATATTTTTCATATTCATAAGAATTATAATCAATTATATCAAAGTGTTCTGTATCAATCATAATTTCATATCCAGCTTTTGCTAACAAAGAACAATATTTTATTATTATTCGATTGTAATATTTTGAATCGTATAAATCTTTAAGATGTTCTTTAAAAAAGTCTAATAAAGTAATTTTTCCCAATAATTTTTTCTTGTGAAGTTCAATAGATGTTTTTACAAGTTTTCTAGCTTTTTCATTAATTTGCTTTTCTGTCATAGCTCACCTCCAATTAGTCATACAAGACTAACTATATTATAACAAATAAATTGAAATAAAAAAAGAATGAAATA
>DLOU01000020.1 GCA_002477275.1 Caryophanales bacterium UBA7476 | reverse complement strand
CGAATGTCAATTATTTTTTTTTGATTAAACGCACTTTCCTTATAAATTAAAAAGCACTAATTATTAGTGCTTTTCGTAACTTTAAGGAGTCCCTTTTCTACTTCTTCAAGTGCTCTTCCAATATTCTTTTTTGATTTATATTCCCCTTCTGGCATTTGATAGTAATCTGTTTTAGAAATCTCCTTACTTCGTCTGGCCGCTATATGTACAAGTTCATATTTTGAATCGACGATATTAAGCAATTTATCTATAGATGGATAAATCATGGTATCACACTCCCTATAATAATAGTATATTAATATTTACACACATTCAAGTAAATCGACAAAATTAGACACTTTAATTTACAAAAATATTTTTAGTAGATTAACAACGTTATTTACACAATATTATATTGTGATATATAATTCCAAACAAAAGGAGCAATATAAAATACTATAAATAGAATAACAAGTATAAATAATAAAACAAGAATAATTTGTCTTAACTTAGTTACTCCCCTTTTTGAATAAGTGCCATATGACTTAAAGAAAAAAATTGCTGAAAAAATCAAATATATGACAATAATTGAAAAAGGAATATAAAAAGAATCAATACCTATTTTTTCAGAAATAGAATCAAAAAAGCTAAATGAAAACAATAAATTATCAAGTAATTTTACTATAATAGGAACAATACCAAGATTTACTATTGAAACTAATAAAGGTATTAATCCGGCTTGACTTATTTTTTCTTTTGATTTATTAATAGGTACTGCATTATCAAATTGAACATATTTAGCAACTGAACTTCCAAATCTAAAACCACAATAAACACAATAACTATTACTTGTATTTTCTTTTCCACATTTTGGGCAAGTCATAAAATCACCTCTATCATAAATATAACATACAATATACTGCATAATAACAATAAAGAAATAATTATTTACACATTTTACACGTTATTAATATAAACAAAAAAAGGCATTTTTATGCCTTTATCTTCTACCTCCTCTTTGCATTCCATAATTATTTCCACTTCCATTGGAATTAACGATTGAACTAGCTGTAACTGTTCCAACACTATTTCCATTTATTTTTAAAGTATACGTTTCTCCTTCTTTTAAATCTCCTGAAGAATAAACTACATTTTGATATGATTTTTTAGGAGAATATTCAAAAATAACATTACCACTTGAATCTTCAATAGATAACTTATCACTATAATTACCACTTAAATAGTATTGAATGGATATTTGACTTGAAGAAGTTGAAGTACTTTGTGCCATTCCACTACTTCCTACTGCAATAAGACTACCTCCTGAAATATTGAATGTTGCATTATAATCAAGAGCACCATTACCATTATTTGTTGGTCCATCTACATAAACAATTCCTCCAGTCATAGTAATTGAACCATTTGAATCAAGTCCATCCCCATCGGCACTAACATAAATTGTTCCACCGTTTATTGTTAAAACTCCACCAGAATCAGCATCCATACCACCATTTTGTCCAGGTCTTCCATTCATACTTGAAGAATCATTACCTCCACTAACATTAAATCCATCATCACTTGAAACTAAACTAATATTACCAGAATTAACAGTTATATTTTTACCTTCTATTCCCTCATATGATTTAGTAATATTTATTGTTCCGCTTTCAATAATTACACTACTATCAGCATGAATACCATCATCACCAGATGATATTTCCATTGTAGCATTTGAAATACCAACATCATTATTAGAATGAACAGCATCATCTTTACTATTTATCTTAAAGTTACCACCTTTAATAACTAAATTACTTTCTGCTTTTAAACCCTTAGCACTTGTTTCATCATAAGTTGTTTGTCTTCCAAAGGATTTATCAACTGCCGATCCACTTTGACCACTACCACCATTTGTAGTTATATCAAAATTACCATCATCAATTATTAATTTAGTTTGAGCCTGAATTGCATCTTCTACACTATTTATAACAATAGTACCATTTTTTATATAAATAAATCCTTTTGTAGAATCAGAATCATTTGTAGACTTAATACCATCAGCATTACTATCAATGTTAATAGTTCCACCAAGTATATATACAGAATCTTTTCCTCTTATACCATCATCTTGACTCTTAATATTATAAGTACCACTAACAATTTTTAAATCATCAGTTGATACAATAGCATCAGAATAATTACTTGTAACATTTAATGTTCCACTACCTTGTAAAACTAAATCATCTTTAGAATAAATACATCCATCATATTCAATATCAGAATAATTAGATCCATCTTCTAAATTATTAGTTGTTCCTTCATTAGTTTCAATAACAACATTTTTAGCATTCTCAACTAATATTGCGGAACCACTATTATTTGTTATATTTACACCATTTAAAACTAGTTTTACATTGCCATCTGTATTAACAGTTATACTACCATTACTTATAGTACCGGTTAATATATATACACCTTCCTCTGTAATTTTTAAACTTTTACTTAAAGTAACCTTAGTAGTTTTCATACTATCCCAATCAATTTTTTCATCACCATTATCTACTTTAATATTAGTATCAATACTTGAGACATCATTTTTACTACTTTTACTATTCTTATTTTTAAAATAGAATATCAAACAAGTAGATAAAGCAACTACTATAATAATTGATAAAATAATTATTATTCGTTTTTTCTTCATATTATAATTCTCCATCATTTATTGGATGAGTTAAAATTATTTTTAAATTTCCATTTCTACATCTTAAATCATCAACAAATTTTTTCTCATTAACATTATTCTTTAGATTAACAGTATAAGTAAGTTCAAATAAACTTCCTAAATTTACAGTTTTAACACTATCTAAAGTTGATTTTTCAAGATATTTATCAAATATATCATCAAACACTTCGGTATAATCTACATTGTCAGGAATAGTTATTTTTAATTTCTTTGTAGAATTACTTCCTTCTCCAAATTTTGAAATACTTAATATTACTAAAATTAAGCTGACAAGAACAGTAATAATTGCTGCAAAAACAATTTGACCCATTCCAGTAGCAAGACCAATAGCCATTGCAAAGAAAATACTAACAATTTCACGACTTGTTCCAGCTACAGATCTAAATCTAACTAAACTAAATGCTCCTACTATTGCTATTGAAGTTCCTAAATTACCATTAACCATAAAAATTACAGTTTGAACAAGTATTGGTAAAATAATTAAAGTTATTAAAAAATTCTTTGTATATTTTGAAGTTTTCATATGAACTAAAGCTATTATTAATCCAAAAATAATTGATGCAAGTGAACAAATTAATAAACTTCCCAATGTTAAACCACTACTTGATAAAACACTATTTAACATTAAACATTACCTCTTTCCTTTTTATATATATTACCTATCTTCGAAAATGATACAGGATATATTTTATTTTTTGATAAAATATCAATAAACCATAATGGTAAATTATTTGTACTTTTTAATTCCATTATCCATTTTTCATCTGAAAAATACATTTTATCGCTTTCATCATCTTCTAAAATTAATTTATTATCTCTAC
The DNA here is from genome assembly GCA_002477275.1 of Caryophanales bacterium UBA7476. Classification (GTDB taxonomy): domain Bacteria; phylum Bacillota_I; class Bacilli_A; order RF39; family UBA660; genus CAG-417. The sequence continues at coordinate 42,293 of DLOU01000020.1, read as the reverse complement.
TTCTTAAATTATGATCAAAAGTTAATCTAAAATCTGAATCATCCTTTGATAAAAAACTTTCTCTATCATAAGCAACAACCATAAATGGCTTTAAATTATAATACTTCATATAATAATCAATCTCACTCATAATTTGTTTATCATGAGAAGGAAAAATACCATCATCTAAATAAGCATCATATTCATCTTGAGTTAAAATAACCCTTCTCTTATAAACAACACTTTTATACTTCTGTTTCATTTCTAAAAATATTTCACCACTATCACCATATTTTCTTACTCTAAACTTTTCTTTATATACAGGTTTTTCTAATGAGTTAATAATTAAGTCATTATTATCATTATCAAAATATATATTGTAAATTTTACTAGTTGGAAACTTATCTTTGTCAAAATGTTCAGAAATACTATCTTTAATTATTTTATATTGTTTTTTATCCAGAACATATTTCTGTTCAACTCTTCTAAAAGTATTTTGAATATTCATCTAATATCTCCTTTCAAAACAGACTATTTCCATCTGACAATTAAATAATACTAAGCAAAGATTAAAAAAAGATTAAAAAAAAAGAAAATTTTCATTTTCTTTTTATCCATAATAATCACTTATAGAAGGAAAACTTGATATTTCATTATTATCATATTTAATTATTTCTTCATATAAACTTTTATTAATTTCATCTTTTAAGGAACCTGCACAAAGATTTTTCATATCACTAAGTACTTTATCAAATAATGGATGATTTTTTCCTAACTTCCAAAGTATGTAGTAATATCTTTTAAAAATCACATCTTCATCTACTACATCATCAACAGAATCACATAAGGCAGCTATTTCAATAGATAAATCTGTACCTATTTCAGGATATTCATTTAATATTTCAATACTAATATTTGTTACTTTCTCTTTAGCTGTTAAAGTTTCGACATTTTTAAATTTCATCATATCATATTGTCCTTTCATGATAAGTTCTATTTTAAAAACTATTTATCTTATCTAAATGTTCACTTGTAATGACAATTTCAGGAACTTTATCAATTAAATCATTAGAAATAATATTTCTTATTGATTTACAAATTCGATTTAATCCTCTAACTCCAACATTTGATTTATAAGCCCTTAAAGCAATTTCATGAATAACTTCATCACTAACAGTTATTTCACAGCCATTAATTTTACCATCAAAAATTAAAGATTTTAAAGGACTTGATTCACTTTCTTTTAATATTCTTTCTAAATCTTCCACACCTAACTCTTCAGTGAATGCTAGACAAGAAAAACGTCCAACAAGTTCTCTACCTAATCCTTCACCTATATAGTCATCTTCTGTAATAGTATACACTCTTTCATAATCATCATCACTATTGCCAGAAAAACCTAAAGAAGGTTTATTTTTCTTTTCATTCTCAGCTATTTTTCTTTCCCTTAAATTAGTAAAGGCTCCCATCGCAACAATAGTAAGTTTAGATGTATCAAATTCATAAGTTTTTCCATTATATTCAACATCATATGTTGCACCCTCAATAAAAGTAAGAAGTTCTTGTTGAATACCAAGATTCATAGATAAACCTTTATCATCTCCTGAATAACCTATTTTATCAAACTCATCAAAAGCAATTACTCCTCTTTCAGCAAGTTCTAAATCACCCTGTGCTTGATCAAGTAGTTTTACTAATACATCAGTAATATCAGCTCCTTTATATCCAACAGTTGAAAAACTATTAGCAGGTGCCACAATAAAAGGTAAATTCATTTTCTTTTTAAGTTCCTTTTTTATTTCTCTTGGATCAATTTTCTCTGTTGTTAAATCTTTTTCCAATACTACTTCTTCCTTTTTCTTCTTCCTTTTCTTTTTTCTTTTTTTCTACTGTAATTTTACGTGCCGGGGTTGCACTCTTTTTTGAAATAGTTGATGGTGGAGTTGTATACCTAACATTTGAAGATTGACTAGCAACAGCCTTTGCTTCTTCAGTCTTCTTTTGTCTCTTATTTGAAAAAACATTATTATTTAAAAATTGGTACTCATCCTCAGAAACCTTATGTGAAAAATTCTTTACTTCAGAAGTTTCTTTAGTAAAGCATGTAAATGATCTAAGTTTTCCAGGCATAATATAATCAATAGAATTACCAACATTATATGCAAAGCCAGATAAACTAACAAGAAAATCTGACGGAGATGGTTCTTTACCACCTTTTCTTAATTCATTATATACATACTCTCTAAGTTCATCATTTAAAAGAAGTACTATTAAATCTTTTTTATCTCCAATTTTACCATCTAAACCAAGAGTATCCTTCTTACTCTGAAGCGTTGAAAGAACTTTTTTACTATCAAAAGTAAGAACTTGATCACTAGAAAAACTCCTATCCTGAAAAGCTCCATATGAAACTGAAAAATATTTTTGTCCACGAAAACTCTTTGAAGGAGAAAGAATAACTGGAGAATAAAAAATATATCTATCTCCTGATGCATTCCTCCTAAAAATAATTCCAACATTCATATCTCTTAAATCATCATACATATTATCACCTATTTTAGGTATATCATCAAATAGAAAAAATTGATAATAAAAGGAAAATACTTTACAAAAAAAAGGTCAAAGACCTTTAATTAAAATCACAACAAGAACCACATTGAACATTACTTACTACATTTTCTTCACAACAAGAATATTCTGGTCTATAAGTATGACGATATACATGATGATTAATTATTCTTGTTTTTATAGGACAAACATGTGGTACTTCATGTACAAAGGTTCTGTGAATACATCTTTCACGTGGTTGTTCACAAGTAGATGGCATACTATTATTCATCATCATACCATCATTCATCATATTTTGATTAACATTAAAATCTACATCATTATATGAAAAATTATTACTTCCACTAACATTAGAATCAAAATCCATAACATTACTTAAATTCTGATCATTAAACATTATATATCCTCCTATCTAAATTATTATATGAAAGAATATATAATTATAACAATATAAAAGCCTATAAATATATTATAAGCTTTTAGTTTTCTTTATATTAAAAAATTTATCAAATAATTCTCTAGGTTCTTCACTAGATACAGAAGAAACTTCATTATCTAAAACAATACCGTTCTCAATTCTTATATCATAAGCAATTGTTATATGATAATCAGATATTTCATCTAAAAAACTATATAATCCATCTTTTTGTTTTTCAGTAATACTTTCTGGTAACAAGAAAACACCAGTTTTTCCATGTTTACTCATTCTACCATCTTCCAAATATTTAGTAGTATTTAGAAATACAATATGATTAAATAATTTTGTATAGAAGAATGAAATTGCTTCTGGACTATGCCTATTTGAGAGTTTCCTAAACACAGTAGTTTCTGGATACTTTTCTTTTGAAAAATTTAATAAATAAGTAGAATGAAAATATCCATCTCGTATATCTCCAATTTCTTCTATGTTTCCTTCATAAACTTCGGAATTTTCCTTACTACTTCCAAATATAAATGCAATTTTTTTATCATCCATAAAGTTCTCCTAAAAAGGCATTTTAAAATTGCCATTCTTCATTTGTTTCATCATTTTTTTCATTTGTTCAAACTGTGTCAATAATTTATTTACCTCTTGAACAGAAAGTCCACATCCTTTAGCAATTCTTGTTTTACGACTTGCTTTTATTATATCAGGATTACGCCTTTCTTCTGGTGTCATAGAAAGAACAATTGCTTCAACATGAGCCATTTGTTTAGGATCAACTTTAACATTATTAAGACCCATTTTTTTAGCTCCAGGTATCATCTTAATTAAAGATTCTAAAGGTCCTAATTTTTTCATCTGTTTCATAGTAGATAGAAAGTCTTCTAAATCAAATTTACCTGCTTGAAGTCTCTTAACAGTTTTTTCTGCTTCCTTTTCATCTATAGCTTCTTCTGCCTTTTCAACAAGTGATACAATATCACCCATTCCAAGAATTCTTCCAGCCATCCTTTCAGGATCAAAATTCTCAAGTCCATCTAATTTTTCAGAAACACCAATAAACTTAATTGGTACATTAGTAAGATGTCTAACAGAAAGAGCAACACCACCTCTTGTGTCTCCATCTAGTTTTGTAAGGATTACACCTGTAAGACTTAATGATTCATTAAATCCTTCAATAACATTGATAGCATCTTGACCCATCATAGAATCAATTACAAGTAATACTTCTTTAGGTAAAATCTCACTATAAATATTTTGTAACTCTTCCATTAACTCAGTATCAATATGAAGTCTACCAGCAGTATCTATCAAAACATAATCATAACCATTTTCTTTTGCATATTTAATTGCATTTTTACTAATCTCAACAGGATTATTTTTACCTTCTTCATAAACTTCTATATTAAGTTGTTTACCAATTTGTTTTAACTGATCTATAGCTGCTGGTCTATAAACATCACAAGCAACTAATAATGGTTTTTTAGCATGTTTTTTTCTTAAAAAATTAGCAAGTTTACCAATTGTAGTAGTTTTACCACTACCCTGAAGTCCAACAAGCATAAGTACTGCTGGATTACCAGATAAATTCAAAGGAGCACTTTCTCCACCAAGAAGTTCTGTTAATTCATCATTTACAATTTTTACGAACATATCACCAGGATTAATACTCTTTTTTACTTCTTCACCTAGTGCTTTTTCTTTTACTGTATTAGTAAATTCTTTTACAACTTTATAGTTAACATCAGCTTCTAATAATGCAAGACGTATCTCCCTCATTACCTCACTAATGTTTTCTTCGGTAATTTTTCCATAACCTTTTATTTTATGTATTGCATTTTGTAATCTGTCACCTAAGTTTTCAAACATATATATCACCAATACCATTATAAAGTAATTTGTACTTAAAAAACAACCCTAAAAAAGAGAATAGATAAACTATTCTCCTGTAGAAACAGCAGCATCTCCAAAACCTTCCATTAAACTAGGTGAGAAATTTTGACCACCTGGAATTATAATTTGAGGTTGTTGTTTAGGTAATTCAATATTAGGAGATAAACTATCCGTCGTATTAATAAAATTCTGAGAACCTAATGGAATATTTCCAGGATTAGGAACTTCTAAGTTATTAGGATTTAATGCACCATCATCAACATTAGAATTATAATTTTGAACACTATTATATGGCTGCATCAATGGGTTTGAACCATTATCATCAGAAGCAGGAGTAGCACTCTTTATAAGACCATTAGAAGAACTATTATCTTCTGGCTGACTCATTAGATTAAATCCATTGCCACCATCACTACTAGTATTATTACTATTTTCTGGTTGACTCATCAAATTAAATCCATTATTACCATCATTATTTGGATTATTATTTTCATTGTTTTCCGGTTGACTCATTAAATTTAATCCGTTATTATTCATTCCCATCAAATTTAATCCATTACTTTCTTTCCCTTGATTATTAGTATTTCCCATTAATTGAGGAGCATCAGTTGGTTGTCCCAAAGTAAAGGGATTACTTGGATTAAAATCATTAGGATTCTGTATAGGTTGTAATCCTTGAGGAATTTGAGGAATCTGAGGTTGTACAGGTTCTTCATTCTTTTGAGGTGCTTGAGGTTGTTGTGGAGTTTGAATACTATTTCCTCCGCCACCAGCATTACCATCCCAAATTCTAACAACATCACAGTTTCCACTCTTAGGCTCTGGATTAGGCATTTTTAACCTAACTATTAATGGAATAGTAAATGCCATACCAAATGCTAAACAAGTACCAGATTGAAGTGTTTTTTGTTTTTCAACAATTTCATCACTAATATTTGGGACCATCTTACGAATATATTCAACATCAGCAGGGTGATTCATCTTAAATATTAAGAAATTAGAACACTGAGAAATAACAGTATCACTCATTTCCACTGGTCTTTGAGTAATTAAACCAAGAATTACACCATACTTACGTCCTTCTTTTGCAATACGGTCAAATATATTATATCCAATTAAGAATGTATCGGTATCGTTCTGAATATATCTATGAGCTTCTTCTACAATTAGATGGAAAGGAATACTAGCTCTATTAGATAATCCTTTAGCAAAACTAAATATTAATCTTGAATAAATTTTAACAATAACTTTTGCAAAAACATCATCAACATCATCTAAATTAATATTAACAAATTGGTATTTTCTACCATTAGTAATTAACAATGAAGAAATAAATTGTTCAAGAGTAACAAAATCAGGATATTCAAAATATTTAGCATTAGGACCAACAATTAATGAATGAAGTCTAACTCTAATTGTAACAGAATCTCCATAAGTATTTTGATTTCTTAACCAACCTTCACTAATTAAAGTAAAGTTTAATGCCTTTTCTAATGTATCTAAATCAAAGAAAACACTTCCTTCAGGCTCATAATTATCAAAATCTGGATTAATAAATTTATTTAAATACTCAGTCATAAGTACACTTTCAGTAAAGTTACCAAACTGATCTATTAAGAAACACTCTCTAAATTTTCTTGTATAACCAGCACCTTGAATTACTGACTCTAAAGTAAACTCTGGTGTTGAACAAGAAGCTATAATTGAAAATATTTCATTTCTCTTATTTGGAGAAGTTTCATTAGTATATAGAATAGTCATTATAGCTTTAGCTATTAAGTGATTCTTATAAGCATTTGCATCTACTTCTGTCTGAGAAAAAATTCTAGCAAGTTTTAACATTCTCTCAATAATTGGCAATTGGGAATGACTTGTAACATTAAGTAATAATGCTAAATCCTGTTCATTTAAAAGGTAAATAGGTAATCTTAGTTTTTCAGCAAACGGATCTATTTCATTTGTGGAAATAAATCTATAGTTATAATTAGAATTAATACTAGACAAATCTTTAAAAGCATTATAGTACTCAGCAGAAGAATCAAACATAATTATATTTGATTTATAAGGGAACAATCTTTGGTCTTCAAACATATTTTGGAATACTCTACTAACACCACAACTTTTACCAGAACCACTGTTTCCCATAATAGCAAAGTGATTACTAAAGAATCCATTTACATTCATGAAAACTTCTCTATCATTATAGAAAGGGCTATTTCCAAGAAGCATAAAACCTGATTCATCTTTACCAGTAACAAGAGGAATTTCTTCTTCATTAATAACACGACAACTTGCATCAAGAGTAGGTTTTCTTAAAGTACCACCATATAACCTATTATTTTTTATTTCACCCAAAAACCTGATCTTAACTAAATCTCCATCAAGATCATCTACTTCTCCTAAAACTGTTTTTTCCGCATCTTCAAAAATTACATGTAAATTCATTAAGTTAAATGTTAAATCAGCATCTGCTTTTAATTTTACATTAGCACCCTTATCACTAATATAGACTATCTTATCAAACATAATTGTCCCTCTTTCTACTCTTTCCCTATCATATCAATTATACTATTGATATAGTAAACTTGCAAGTAAAAGTTAAGTATAAAAAACTAAATAAAAAAAGGTAAAATTATGATAACAATATATCAATAATCTTATCTTTTAATCTCTCATCATCAACAGATTTTTTTATTTGTTCTAACTTCTTATATAAACCTAGTTTTAATTCATATTCATCAAGTTTTTCTCTAATAACAGCAAGTTGTTTTGAAACAGCATTACGACTTATATCAAAATCATTTGATATTTCACTAAGCGATAAATTATTAAAATAGTATTCCTCAAAATATTCTTGCTGTTTATCAGTTAATAATTTTTTATATAAATCATATAATTCAGAATAATAAACAATTTCTTCCATATTATTTTCCTAACATAGTAATAACAGAAAGAACAAGAAGCGCTATACCTAAAGCAAAATAAAATACAGTTAACGATTTTCTTTTATATACTTTTATATTATTAACTCCAGTAACAATCATTGTTAAACCAAGTACTATCTGTAATACAAACATCAAATTCTTATTAAAGAAATATATAATAGCTAAAACAAAAGTACCAATCGAAAAAAATAATTGGATATTTAGAAAAAACATATCAGATTTTGTTATTTTCTTTTGAGCTTTTAAAACTTTTTCTTTTTCTTCTTCTGTTTCAATTTCTTCTTTCTCTTCCCCATCTTTTTCTTTAATTATATCTACAATTTTATTTTCCTTAGTTAATTCATCATAATAATCATCTGTTTTAGTTCTTTTTTTATTGTCTTTTTTATCTTTATTTTCTTCATTAGAAGAAACATTATCTTTTTCTTTTGTATTTTTAACTTCTTTTTTCTTCTCAGGTTTCTTTTCTGATTCTTTTAATTCTTCTTCAAGTTTTTCTTCTTCTTTTTTCTTTTTACTCATAATAAACTCCTATAAATCTTTAAATAATCCATATATGTACTTTTCTATATCAAATACTTGAAGGTCATCTTCTCTTTCTCCAAGACCTATGTATTTAACAGGAATATTAACTTCATCTTTAATAGCAAGTACAATTCCACCTTTAGCAGTTCCATCAAGTTTTGTAAGTACAATACCTGTAATATTAGTAATCTCCTTAAAACTCTTAGCTTGACTAATACCATTTTGTCCTGTTGTTGCATCTACAACAAGAAGTGTTTCATGTGGTCCTCCTTCAATTTGCTGACCAATTACTCTATTTATTTTTTCAAGTTCTTTCATAAGATTAACTTTATTTTGAAGTCTACCAGCTGTATCAATTAATACTAAATCATAATCTTCTTCTTTTGCTTTAACTAATCCATCAAAAACAACACTTGCTGGATCAGCACCTTGTTCTTTTCCATAGAAATCAACATTAATTTTTTTACCCCAATCCTCAAGCTGTAGTACTGCACCAGCTCTAAATGTATCTCCACCAACAAGAAGTACTTTTTTTCCTTCTTTCTTCATCTTAGAAGCTATTTTAGCAATTGTAGTAGTTTTTCCTACTCCATTAACACCAACAAACAAAACAACTGTAGGTCCATTATCGTTAAAATTAATTTTATTTACTAAGACATCATCATTAACATAAATTATAAAAAGTTCATCTATTATTATTTCTTTTAAATCTTCAGTATTTTCTATTTTTTCATGTTTAACTCTATCTCTTAATCTATCCATAAAATTCATAACAGTATTAACACCAATATCTGCCATGATTAACGTTTCCTCAAGTTCATCAAAATAATCATCAGTAATTTTTTTATACTTATTTGTAAGAGAAGCAAGTTTACTAACAAATCCCTCTCTAGATTTTGTTAATCCCTTTTCATATATTTGAACTTCTTCTAACTGTTTCTTTCTTTTTTCTTCCTTCTTTTGTTGTTTTTTTAATATTTTTTCTTCTTTTTTCTTCTTTTTTAATTCTTTTTTTGATAAAGAATGTTCTTCTTTTTTACTATCTTCTAATTCAGTTTCAGAATTATCTAATTCTTCTTCAACCTCTAGAACTTCAGAATCCTCTTCTTTAATCTCATCTTCAAATTCTTCTAATTCATCATCATTAATTATTTCTTCTTTGATTTCTTCAGAATCTTCTTCTATTTCTTGGGCATCTTCAGAATCTTCATCGCTTTCTTCAAATTCATCTTCTACTTCTTGGGTTTCTTCAGAATCTTCTTCAATTTCTTCTAATTCTTCCTCTTCATTCAATTCTTCTTCTTCGATTTCTTCCTCGTTAGAAGAAAACATCTTTTTTATCTTACTAAATAATCCCATTATTTCATCTCCTTAATATACGATATTATTGTATCATAAAGGATTTAGAAAAAGAATAAAATTCAAAAAAAAAATCCACAATTATTGTGGATTATTTTTTATAACCTGAAGATGAATCATTATAATAACCATAATCTATACCATAAGAAGTAGTTTCTGTTTGCCCATAATCAGACGAATAGCCAGAATAATCATATCCAGAATAATCATAATCTGCATCATCTAATTGAGCTTGCAACTGTCTTTTTCTCTTAAGTTCACGTTGTTTTTTCTTATTAACATGAACAGCTAGTCCTATTGCAGACATAACTCCAACAAGTGCTCCAAAACTACAAACAATTACCTTACCATTTATATTTAGTTTTACTTTCTTCTGAGAAGAATCAACTACTTCCTCATGTTCACTTACAAATTCAGATGAAGATTTACTGCTTGAAACATCTTCAACATGTCCAACATATTCATCTTCAACATCTTGTGAAAACATATAGCTAGGCATAATCATTGGAACATGATATTCTCTATCATAATCAGCATCATCATTCATATACCATATCAAATCATCAGTCTTACCCTTTTTAATTGCTTCTTCAGAAGAAATTGTCTCAAAACTAATACTAGTGTGTAACATTCCATCTTCCTCATAGGATTCCTCTATTTGTTCTGTTATTTTTTCTCCATCTAACCAAGTAGAATCAACATAATAGCATGTTCCTCCTATATTAACTAAGTTCCATGCATGATCTTCATTATATAAAAAATATGATTTTTTTGGTGGAAACAATCTATCATAAAGTGCTTCAAATAAAGCTGTATAGTTTCCACATATTGCTGTATCTTCATTAAAAATAGCATATAACCTACCATCTTTATAAAATGAAGAAGTTAATTTATCATCCCTAACGCCTAACTCGGTATTTTTTTGAACAGTAGGATCATACTCATAGTTTTCAAGAATATAAATTAGAACAGCATCAAATTTTTCTTTTTCAGTACTATCTTCTGATAACCCAAGGGATTCTACAATATCATCAAGTTTCTTTGAAGTTTCTAAATAAGTTTCTTTAGTTCCTTCAGGAAATTCAATTTCAACACCATTTTTTATAAGAGTGGCATATTCATTAGAATTTAAAAATATAGCTAAATTATAAGGTTTAACATTGAATACTATTTTTTTCAAAAAAGTAAGTTTAGTAAAATCAATATCACAATTAAACGCATCATTGATAGTTAATTCTTCCAAAAATGTCATATTTTCAACTATTGAAGGATCATATGTTGCATCACCTAAATTTAGTTTTTTCATATTTGGAAATTTTTCTAATAACCTGTCTGCATCTTCCTGTGTAAATTCCATTCCAAAGGTAGACATAAAATTAACACTTTCTATACTTGGCATTACAGGAAGAGAATCTATAAAATCATATTGTTCAAATACATCATTATAATTAAAATATATCTTACTAGCATTCTTAAAATATTTTAAATCAGTTAAATCATACCCAGAACTATAAAAAGAAACATTTATTGAATCTTTATAATCGCTTACAGATTGAGGTGTATAAGGTTCTTTAGTTGATGGTGCAAGAAGATGTGTACCAGTTCCTAAACTAAGTTCTCTTGTTTCGTCCTCATCATAAGAAACAATACTTCTATCACTCTGTATTTCATCAGCAGCAACTTTTGGAACTGTACCTGAATACATCGATAAAGCCATTACCGTTCCTAAAAGACCTGAAGATATTCTTTTTAAAGGACTACCAATTTTACTTGCATCAACTCTTTTATGATTTTTATCTACCTTTAATTCTTTCATATTAAATTACCCCCTCTAAAATAGTATTGCAAAGTTCAAGTTCTTTTTCCGTAAATTCAGTAATTAGTTCATCTATTTCATAAATATATTTAGCTACATAATAATTATCACGATTTTTATCAGAATAAATAACATAATTAAAAATATTATTAGCAAACTTGAAAATAGTCACTACTTCCATCTCTATTTTATTATTTTCATCATCATAAATATAAATACTATTCATAAGCACTCCTATTCTAATAAAATTATACAATCAAATAAAAAAATAGTCTATAAAAATAATTATAGTATTAAAGAAATATAGACAAAAAAAGTTTTATATTGTATAATGTTAGCGTTAGTTCTTTTACGAGTTATTTAACAAGAAAGGAGAAAAAAATAATATATGAATAAAAAACCAAACGGAACAAAAATAATTGTTTTAGGTGGTTTAGGAGAAGTCGGAAAAAATATGTATTGTGTAATGCATAACGACTCTATTGTTATTATTGATGCCGGTGTTAGTTTTCCTGAAAGTGAACTAATGGGAGTTGATTATGTTCTTCCAGACTTTACTTTTTTAAAAGAAAACCAAGATAAAATTAAAGCTTTATTAATTACTCATGGTCATGAAGATCATATTGGTAGTATTCCATTCTTAATACAAAGTTTAGAAATACCTGCTATATATGCTCCAAGACATGCTAAAGAATTAATTGCTGTAAAACTAGCTGATCGTAACATTCGTTATGACAATCTTTATGCTTACGATGGTGATACAAAATTAAAATTTGGAGAAATTGAAGTAGAATTCTTCTTAGTAACACACTCTGTTCCAGATTCACATGGAATATCACTTACTACTCCAGATGGAAGAATAGTAACTACTGGAGACTTTAAATTTGACTTAACTCCTATTGGACCTATGGCAGATTTATACAAAATTGCTACTTTAGGGCATGAAGGTGTAGATGTGTTAATAAGTGAATCAACTAATGCTCTTAGTGAAGGTTTTTCAACAAGTGAATCTAAAGTTGATAATGCCTTAAATAGTATGTTTGAAAAATATCCACAACAAAGAATTATTATTGCTACTTTTGCATCAAACGTATATAGAGTTAAACATATTTTTGATACTTGCTTTAAACACGGTAGAAAAGTATGTCTATTTGGTAGAAGTATGGAAAACAACATAAGAATATCAATTGAAGGTGGTTATATAAATCACAAAGAAATTCTTATTCAACCAGAAGAGTTAAACAATTATAAACCAAGTGAAGTTGCAATACTTTGTACAGGAACTCAAGGAGAACCACTTGCTGCTTTATCACGTATGTCTAATGGTAGTCATAAATATGTAAAATTAAGACCAGATGACATAGTTATATTCTCTTCAAGTGCTATTCCAGGAAATGCATTAAGTATTTCAAAAATAATTAATAAACTATGCTTAAACGGTGTGTCAGTATATACAAATAAATCATTAAGTGGATTACATACATCAGGACATGCTAATCAAGAAGAATTAAAATTAATGATTAGATTACTACAACCTAAGTATCTAATGCCATTCCATGGTGATTATAGAATGTTAAAAAGACATGCAAATTTAGGAATTGAATGCGGTATTCCAAAAGAAAATACATTTATATTAAAAAATGGTGATACTTTAGATTTAGTTGACCATGAGTTAACAAGAGGAGAAAGTAAACCAGGAGCAGATATATATGTAGACGGAAATAGAATTGGTGAAATTGGTGGTGCAGTTATTCGTGATAGAAAAATAATGGCTGGAGATGGAATTTTAGTTGTTATTGTAAATGTCGATATGAAAAAACATGAATTATTAATTAAACCAAACATTACAACAAGAGGATTTATACAAGTAAATGAAAATGAAGAACTTATCAAAAAAATTGAAACAGAAGCTGAAAAAGTCGTAAAAGAACAACTAAAAGAACAAACTTCTACATTTGCTAGTATAAAAAATGAATTGATGGCAGATTTAATTCCATTTATAAATGAATTAACAGGTCGAAAACCTATTATTTTACCAATTATTTTAGACATAAAAAAAGAAGCTAAGATTGAAGTTAACCAATAAGCTTCTTTTTATTTTGCTTCTTCTAATGCTCTTGTTTCTCTAACAACAGTAATCTTGATTGTACCAGGATATTTCATAGTACTTTCAATTTTTTCTTTTATTTCACGAGCAACAACATGTGCTTGTAAATCATCTATTTCTTCTGGTTTAACAATAACGCGAAGTTCTCTTCCTGCTTGAACTGCAAATGTTTTTTCAACACCTTCTACATCATTTCCTACACTTTCAAGTTGTGAAAGTCTTTGTACATAGTTTTCAATAGAATCATTTCTAGCACCAGGACGAGATGCACTTAAAGCATCACTAATAGCTACTATACTTGCTATAACACTAGTAGCAGGTTTATCCCCATGATGAGATTCAATTGTGTTTATAACAACATCATTTTCATGATACTTACGAGCAAGATCAGCTCCAAGTTCAACATGACTTCCCTCTACATCATGATCAATAGCTTTACCAATATCATGTAAAAGTCCAGCTCTCTTAGCAAGATTTACGTCTTCATTAAACTCACTAGCAAGAAGTCCAGAAAGTTCTGCTACTTCAATTGAATGAGATAAAACATTCTGTCCAAAACTTGTTCTAAAATGTAATTTACCAACAAGTTCAATTAAATTACTATCCATCTTAGTAAGACCTAAAGTAAATAGAGCTTCATTTCCTAATTCAATTATCTTCTTATTCATATCTTTGCAAGTCTTATCATAGATTTCTTCAATTCTAGTAGGATGAATTCTACCATCCTTAATTAAAGTTTCTAGTGTAATACGTGCAATCTCTCTACGTAAAGGATCAAAACTTGAAAGTACTACTGCTTCTGGAGTATCATCAATTATTAAATCAACACCAGTAATAGCCTCAATAGTACGAATATTTCTACCTTCACGTCCTATTATTCTACCTTTCATTTCATCATTAGGTAAATCAACTACTGTTATAGTTTGTTCATTAGCTATATCAGCGGCATATCTTTGCATTGCTGTAACAATATATTCTTTAGCTTGTTTATCAGCAACCATCTTTGCTTCTTGCTCTTGTTCTTTAATATAAGCAGAAACTTCTTTACTCATATTAGCTTTAACTTGTTCCATTAAAACTTCTTTAGCTTTATCTCTACTTAATTTTGAAATTTTTTCTAATTTCTCTAATTGTTCATTTTTTATTTCTTCTACTTTACTCTTCTCATCTTGAATTTCACTTAACTTAACATTTAATTTTTCTTCTTTTTCATCTAATAAAAGTTCTCTTTTTTGATATAATTCATCTCTTTTATCAATACTCTTCTCTCTCTGAAGAAGACGATCTTCATTATCTTTAATTTCTTGTTTTTTCTCTTTAATTTCTTTGTCAAGTTCAAGTTTTAATCTATGAGATTCTTCTTTTTGTTCAAGAATAATCTCTCTTTTTGTTTTTTCAGCATCTTTACGTGCCTTATCAATCATATCTTTTACAACTTTAGAAGTTAAATTCTTTCTAATATAGTTAACAACTATACTTAGTATAAAACCAACAACTAATCCAATAAGAAAAAGCAAAGAAAAGAAAACTACATTATTATTCATCTTTTCCTCCACTTTCTAGAATATATTTAAAATATAAAATATTTAAATCATAATCTAATTCTATTTTAGTGTTGATTTAAAAAAGTGTCAAGGTAAATATGAGCAGTAGAAGACTCAGTCTATAAAATAAGAACTAATAACATCGTAATCGCAATAATAAATTTTTTTATTACCAATAGCCATATAATTATCTCTTCCCTTACCTAAAATTAAAACAATATCATCTTTTTCAGCAATAGATAAAGCATAATAAATAGCTTCTTTTCTATCCTCAATTATTTCATAATTATTTTTTTTAACAAAAGAAAGCATATCATCAATAATATCAAAAACATCTTCATCTCTTGGATCATCTTCTGTAAAAATAACTAAATCAGATAAATCAGTAACCATTTTTCCAATCTTACTTCTTTTTTCTTTTTCTCTTCCACCAGCACTTCCAGTTAAAGTAATTATTTTATTTTTTTTATTAACAGAACATGTGGATAAAATATTTTTAATAGCATTTTCAGTATGAGCATAATCAAGTATGATTGTATAATCTTGTCCAAAATTAAGTTTTTCTCCTCTACCAGGAATAGTATTTAAACTTTTTATTTTAGTAATAATATATGTGGAATCAACACCAAGTAAAAAAGAACAAGCAAAAGCAGCTGTAATATTATATAAATTGTATTCTTCCATAAAATTTGTTTCTATTTCATATACTGTTTCATCATGTAAAATATTAAAGCAATTTGACTTTATGTTGTCATCAGTTTTACAGATAACAAAATCAGAATTTACATCAAAACCATATGTAAAGATTTTGCAATTACATTTTGAAAAAATAGTATCAAAATATTTATCATCTTTATTTAACAATGCAAAACCATTTTTATCAATTTTACTAAAAAGTAATGATTTAGAAAGAACATAATTATTAATATTATGATGAACATTTAAATGATCTTCTGTAATATTTGTCAATATTCCGACATTATATTTAATGTTATCTAATCTTTTGTGTAATAGTGCTTCACTAGACACTTCCATAGAAACATATTTACACCCCAAAATGTTTAGTTTTAATAGACAATTAGATAGTTCTTCAATAGATGGAGTTGTATTATCTAAACATTCATAATAATCCTTATAATAAAGTCCATTTGTACCAATATTAGAACAATTAAGTATATCTGATAAAATATAAGAAATAAAGGTTGAAGTAGTTGTTTTTCCATCAGTACCAGTAATACCAATAAATGAAAATTCTTCTTCTATATTTTCATAAAACTTTTTAAGAATTCTATTAAGTACTTTATTAGTATTTTTAACTATAACAACAGGTACATCAGTATTTATCTTTTTCTCACTAATAATCGCTACAGCTCCTTTTTCTATAGCATCGAAAATATAATCATGATGATCATAATTCATACCATGAACAGCAACAAAAAGATCTCCATAAACTACTTCATTTGAATTAGTTTTAATACCATATATTGGTGTTTTATATTTACATTTAATTAACTTATTTAATCTCTTCATACTATAAAGTATGAAAAAAACAAAAAATTGACAAAAAAAAGAAGATTACTCTTCTTTATTATCTAATGAAATCCCATAGAAATCCCTTACTTTAGCTTCTATTTCATCCCTTAAATCAGGATTTTCTTTTAGTAAAAGTTTAACATTTTCTTTACCTTGTCCAAGCTTTTCTCCTTGATAACTATACCAAGCTCCAGATTTTTCAAGTACTCCAGCTTCGGCTCCTAAATCAACAAGCTCACCTTCACGACTTACTCCTTCACCATACATTATATCAACAACTGCTGATTTGAATGGAGGAGCAACCTTATTTTTAACAACTTTTATAGTAGTTCTATTACCAACAATTCCATCACCCATCTTTAATGCTTCATTACGTCTTACATCAAGTCTAATAGTTGAATAGAATTTTAAAGCACGTCCACCAGTAGTAGTTTCAGGATTACCAAATAAAACTCCAACCTTTTCTCTTAATTGATTAATGAAAATTGCTATTGTATTTGTTTTACTAATAGTTCCAGATAACTTTCTTAAAGCTTGAGACATAAGTCTAGCTTGAAGTCCTACATGAGAATCTCCCATTTCACCATCTATTTCAGCTTGAGGAACAAGTGCAGCAACTGAATCAATAACAATAATACTAATTGCTTCACTCCTAACTAATGCATCACATATTTCTAAAGCTTGTTCACCAGTATCTGGTTGAGATAGTAATAATTCATTTATATCTACTCCAAGTTTTTCTGCATAAACCGGATCAAGTGCATGCTCAGCATCAATAAAAGCTGCTCTTCCTCCCTGCTTTTGAACAGATGCAATTGCTTGCAAAGCAAATGTCGTTTTACCACTTGATTCTGGTCCATAAATTTCAACAATTCTTCCTCTTGGATAACCACCTACACCAAGAGCAATATCTAATGATAAACAACCAGAAGAAACTACATCTACTTTCATATGTGTATTTTCTCCAAGTTTCATAATTGAACCTTTACCAAATTGTTTTTCAATATCACTTAATACTTTATCTAAATCTTTTGATTGTGTTTCTACTTTTTTCATAAAGCCTCCTACTTTTTTCCTACAAATTAATTGTAACTGACTTTGAAAAAAAATGCAACACTTTTTTCGAACAAATTTTCGTAATTTTGTAATTTACATATTCAAACCTTTTATTTATAATACTTTTTTTACAAATTCAGTTATTTATTTCAACAAAAAAAGTAAATATTAAATATTTACTTAACTGCATTGGGTGGAATAACATCATCCATAAATAATAAATCTTTATTTAATACATAATATTGTATACCACTTACTATTGATAAAGCTGTGGCAACAATAAGTAATAAATCAGAAACATTAACTGACCATAATTCGAACGGTAAATTATAGAAAAATGCGAGTGTTGTCCCTATCATTAATGTTGCTGTCTTTAATTTTCCACTTTTAATAGCAGCAACTACTTTTCCATGAGAAGCAGCTTGCATTTTAATTGCATCTACAAAAGTATCTCTTAAAACTGTAACAACAGGTACAATAATTGGAATCATTCCTTTATATGCTAATATTATAAGAACAGTATTAACTAAAATCTTATCAGCAATTGCATCAAGCATTTTACCAAGATCAGTTACTTGTCCATTTTTTCTAGCTAAATATCCATCAAAGAAATCTGTAACACTAGCAAGAACAAATAATATTCCACTTATAATATATTGTAAACTTATTATAACATTTCCTACTTTATACATTGGAAAATTAATTCCAACATAATAAAAAGGGAAAAGCAAAAGTATTATGATTATAAAAGTCATAATAATTCTAAGCACTGTTAATTTAGTAGGTAAATTCATAAACACTCTCCTTATTTACTTTTAATTCACTTGTACGTGGTGAAGTTTTGGATGCTCTACCTAATAGTACAAATATAAAAACTATTAATATAAGTATAATTATTCCGATAGGAATTAATAAAGGTAAAATATTAACTTTTGTTTTATGCTCTATTGTATAAGGTGATTTTATCTTACCTTTTCCTTCACTACTTTCAGCTTTTAATCTAGCTTTCTTAATATCTTCTAAAGATATTTTTGATGTATGTTCAAATAAAAAATCATTAAATTCGTCGACTACTTTTTCAGAATCAAGTCCTAAATATTTAGCATAAAATTTAATGTGTTGTTTTAATTTATACACATCTTTAAAAGCACGTGTATTACCATCTTCTATATTTTCAAGTAGTGTTACTGGAATATTCATATCTTGTGCGGCTTCCTCTAAACTAACACCATTTTCTATTCTGGTGCGTCTCAAATAACTGCCCAACTCTTTCATTCTAACACCTCTTTATTAATAAAAATAATATTCGTAAGCCATGTTCTGTTCTCATATTATGAGTGACAAACATTTATCTACCGAAAAATCGGTCCCTAACTTAGTTCTTAATTACCTCGTTAAAGCTCCCCTACCAAAATTTGGGTTTCTCACTTGTGGAGTTTACCTCGTTTCATTTCCAGCTTTCGCCTTATTCGTCTCTGTGGCACTTTATAAAAAGAAGTCATATCAAATGACTTAGACTTCTTTTTTGTCGTTAGATTTCTCTACCTTAGGTTATTTTTTTCCTAAGCACAAACACTACAGACATCACAGTCTGTGTGAGCATGGACTTTCCTCAGCTTTTCAGACACATAAATGTGGAAAAACCGCGTTTGTCAAATATTATTCTTCACTATTAAATTCTGAACTATAATTACTTCTTTCAGAGCTACCTGTTCCGTATACTAACTTCTCAAGTCTAGAAAGTCTTCTAATAATATCAACATTAGTAACTTCTGGAGTATCATTATTTTTAACAATTTCAACATTCATTTTAGCATTTCTAAGATCTTGTTTTAATCTCATGTTTTCAGCCATTAGTTCGCTCTTATCTTGTTCAAGAGCTCCAATAATTCTATAAAATTGTTCATAGTCAGTAATAATATCATCCAAAAATTGATCAACTTCTTTAAGTCTATAACCTCTCGTATCAATTTTAAATGATTTCTCAAGTATCTCCTGTGGTGTAAGTTTTATCTTATTTTGATACATTTTTATCACCAATCCCTTACGATACTATTATTACAAATAATAGTATTTTTGTCAATTCGTGGCACTACTTTTTTAATATTAAACTTAAATTATCTAAATCTAATTTTTTTATCTCTTCTGAATCTTCTTTAGAGATAACATTTAGTAAATCCTTTAGAGTTAACTCCTCTAAATTTTGTATACCCTTCTGGTGTGCAAATAAATAAGTTCTAAGAGTTGATCTAAACTTAACGGCAAATTCATATATATCTGAAGTAATTTTATTAAAGGTCTCTTCTTTATCAATATCATGAAGTTTCATACTATTTTTTAATTGATTATATTTATCACTATCATTTTCCTTATACAAAGAATAATATACAGTCCAATAATCACTATTCATCTTTCCAATATAATTAAACTCATCTTCAAGTTTTATATCTTTTAACTCATTAATAAACTTATCTAAATTACCAATAAATTTCATAACTACATCTGGATATTTTTTTACTATACAGGAGATATTCTTTTTATTATAAGTAATAAAATCCATACCAATTTGTTCACACAACTTTTTAAAAAGATCTTTATCAGGCTCTTCTTGTTCTGGAATTGCTATATCATTAGTATACTTTTGCTTCTCATATTCATATCTTGATATATCATCTGGATATAAAAAGAAATTAGAAAACTCAAAATCTATTGGTGGAGCAACTTCTATTTTTCCATCTTCTTCTAAAAAATTAACATTCTCATAATGAAAATTCTGATCCATTCTAAGTATAGAAAGAAGTATCTGATATGAAATATCTCTTCCAATATCTGAGTTATCTGAAATAAATTTACTACTTAAAATTTGAGAATAATCATATGTCTTCATACAATAGTTGCAATAATTACTAATATCAATATCATCTTGAGGATGTTCTATAAAATAATCATAAAGATTAAAAAGTCTTTGATTATCATTATTTATTTTTTTAACAAGAACTCCTTTATTATAATATTTTTCTTCTAAATCTTCTTCTTTTCCAACCGATAAATAATATCTTGGAGCTTTAGAATCAAAATACTTATTAATAACATAGGACCAATACACTTCACTATATGAAAAAAATGGTGTAGTAAGAGGTTTAGTTTTTGACATTGGTTTAAATATCATTTCTTTATTATTAAAAAAATAAATTGGAAAAAACTTAGTACTTTTAACAGAACTATGACTTTCTGAGGATAGATTCCCTTTTTTTGAATATTCAGATATATAGACAACATTAAATAAACTACTCATATTTCTTATAGTTGTACTCCATTACTTTTTAATTTTTCAATTTCAGATTCAAAATAATTAATTTTTTTCTGAATAGTATCTCTTTCTTCATCATCTAATGAATTATCAAATTGAATTTGCAATTTAGATAAAACTTTTGAATAATACTCAATTCTAGATTGCGACGTAACTATAGGTGAAGTTACATTTTCAGCTGCTATCATAGCAAAATGATAAATTAAAGGATTAAATACACCAAATTCCTTTGACATTAAATTACAAAGGAAATGTTTATCTACAAAACATTCAGATAATGGTGAACCAATATCAGCGCCTCCATAAAAATCAGCTATTATAGTGGTTATTAACCAATCAATATGCACTAAATTAAAATCAATTGGTTCCTTTAAAAGACTTTCATAAAATTGAACAATAGCTTCTTCATTAACCCCACTTACTTTTGAATCAATTCTCTTCATAACTTGTTTTAAATTTATATCGTCCATAATCTCCTCCAAATAAAGTAACCATATTATAGCACTTTTTAAATAAATTTAAAACATAAAACTATCTATTTTCTGAATGAACTATATAAAAAGCATTTTTCTCTGCAATTTTTATATAGTTAATATCCTCTATCATTTTATTCATTGAAAAGATAATTTCCAAATATTGCATAACATATCACCACAAGCATTATATTAATTTTTTCTTAATAATTAAATACTTTCGACAAAACTAGAATTTATTCTACTAAATTTTATAAAAAAACAATAGAAAAAGATATACTAATATAGTATAATATATATTAGGTGATTAAATGAATTATCCAGGTGGTATAAAAAAAAGACAAAGCCCGTTACAAAATAACTTTGTCGATTATGCTAATCGTGGTATGAAGTTAGAAGATGATTTAAATATTACAAACAATTATTATAGAGATATAAATAAAGCAGTAATATATAAAAAACCTACCCCTATTAAGATAACTAAAGTTAACTTTCTTTCTAGGAGTAATGTAACAATTAAAGAAGCATTTTTTGATACTCCATCTACTACAGATTATAATGGAATATATAAAGGCAAATACATTGATTTTGAAGCAAAAGAAACAACTTCAAAAACATCATTTCCACTCAGTAATATACATCCTCATCAATTAAAACATTTAGAAATGATTGAAGAACATGGTGGAATTGCTTTTATAATAGTTAAATTTACTCATCTAAATAAAATATATTTATTATTAGAAAAAGACTTAAAACAATTTTTAAATAATACAACAAGAAAATCAATTCCATTAAGTTTCTTTGAAAATAATGGTTATATGATAAAAGAAAAATTTAATCCTAGAATTGATTATTTAGAAATATTGGATAATATAGGAGGAAATAATGAAGAAAAGAATTAAAAGGCCAAACATAAATTTTAGTAAATTTAAAAAGAGTAATGAAAAAACAAAAAAAATAGAAAAAACTAAAGTAATAAGTAATATAAATAGAAACAACATAACTAAAACAAATAAGAAAACAGCAAACGAAGTAAAAATATATCGTTCACCTAAAGAAATAAAAACAAACAGAATAATGAACATTTCTATATTAACTGTATTACTTATTATCTTAATTATTTGTTATGTAAAATTTGGAACATTCTGTGCTGGAATTCTTGGTGCAGGTTATTTCATTATTTTTGCAATATACCTATTACTTCAAAGCAAAAAAATGTCAAGAAGAAAAAGAAAAGTAATAAATGCAATATTTATATTTATACTAACATTAGGAATAATTGGATTAGTCGCACTATCAGCATTCCTAGCATACATAACAATAAAAGCACCTACATTTGATCCGAACAACTTAGATATGCAAGAATTATCAATAATGTATGATGCTAATGGTGAAGTAATAGCCAAGCTTGGTGCTGAAAAACGTGAAAAAGTAACTTATGATGAGTTGCCACAAGTTCTAATAGATGCAATAATTGCAACAGAGGATTCAAGATTCTATCAACATAATGGATTTGATGCTCCAAGATTTGCGGTTGCAACTTTCAAACAATTATTAGGTAGTAGTAGTGCTGGAGGAGCTTCTACTCTATCAATGCAAGTTGTAAAAAATAGTTTTACAGATGCATCCCTTGATTCTGGCCTTCAAGGTATAATGAGAAAATTTACAGATATTTATTTATCAGTATTTAAGTTAGAAAAAAATTATTCAAAAGAAGAAATTATAGAATTTTATGTTAATAACCACTACTTAGGTGGAAACATCTATGGTGTTGAAGAAGCAAGCCAAGCTTACTTTAACAAAAGTGTTGGAGAACTTAACTTAAGTGAAGCAAGTATCATTGCCGGAATGTTTAAAAATCCAGGAAGATACAGTCCAACAATTCACCCTGAAAATGCAGAAAAAAGAAGATCAACAGTTCTTTACTTAATGAAGAGACACGGATATATTACTGAAGAAGAAGCAAAAGCTGCTAAAAGTATTCCTGTTGAATCACTAACAAAAGATGCAAGTGGATCATCATCAACTGGAGCTAGTGAATACCAAGGGTATATTGATACAGTTGTAAAAGAATTAGATGAAAAATATAATGTAAATCCATATAAAACATCACTACTAATATATACAAATATGGATAAAACAAAACAAAATAATTTAAATAAAGTATTTAATGGAGAAACATATAATTGGGTAGATGATAAAATCCAATCTGGAGTTTCAGTTTTAGATTCTCAATCTGGAAAAATACTTGCAATTGGAGCAGGAAGATTTAGATCTGTTGGAGGATGGAACTTCGCCGTTGATAATAAAAGACAACCTGGTTCTACTGCAAAACCATTATTTGACTATGGACCTGGAATTGAATTTAATGATTGGTCAACATATCAACAATTTGTAGATGAACCATACACATACACTGGTGGAAGAAAAATTTCAAACTGGGATAATAGTTATATGGGAAAAATGACATTAAGACAAGCACTTGCTAAATCTCGTAATATTCCAGCATTAAAAGCATTCCAACAAGTAGATAGAAAGAAAATAATTGAATTTGTTACAACATTAGGAATTGAACCTGAAATAGAAAATGGTTTTTTACATGAAGCTCATGCAATTGGAGCCTTTACTGGAGTTAATCCAGTACAAATGAGTGCTGCATATGCTGCATTCTCAAATGGTGGATATTATAACGAACCATATACAGTTTCAAAGATTACTTATCGTCAATCAGGAACTACAATAGAACATAAATCAGAAAAGAAAAAAGCTATGAGTGATTCTACAGCATTTATGATTGCAAGTGTACTACAAGACGTTGTACTAAATGGTGGTGGAAAAATTAACAACTATGCAGTAAAAACTGGTACAACAAACTTTGATGATGCAACAGTAGCAGCAAAACACTTACCAGGTGATGCAATCCGTGATTCATGGGCAGTTGGATTCTCAACAAAAACAGTACTTGCAATGTGGTATGGATATAATGAATCTAACAGTGAATACTGTATGAGAAACGTACCTGCATCTGTCGAAAAAGATAAACTATATAGAAAATTAGTTGAAGCTGTTATCGAAGAAAATAGAGAAGAATTTAGAATGCCAGATAGTGTTGTAAAACTTCCTATTATAAGTGGTAGTGATCCAGCAAAAGTAGCACCAAGTGGTTACTCAGGATCAGTAGTATATGAATACTTTAAGAAAAGTGCTCAACCATCTAGTTCTGCAGGAACAGATGAATCAAAATTATCAACACCTAAAAATTTAAAAGTTAGTGTTAATAACGATACAGTAAGCCTTTCATGGAGTGCTGTAGATAATACATATAGTGAATATGGAACATTTGGATATAATGTTTATTTAGGAAATACTTTATTAGGATTCACTGAATCAACATCATTTACCAAACAATTATCAAATCCATATGGAACATACAAAGTAGTAGCAACTTACCAAAGCTATAGTGGAGTTAACAGTACAGCAGCAACAGTAACTGCAGTAGAAAAGAAACAAGATATAAAATATACTATCAAATATTATTGTGATAGTGAATTGATTACTTCAACATCTAAATCTGTAACAAGTAATTCTGATGGATACTACTTAAATGCAACAGATATACCTGATCTATCAGAAGCAGATATTACCGCAAAAGGATGTAATGCAGCAGACAGAACATTAAGTAGTAATGTTCCTGGAACAATAACAAATGGTTCAAGCATTACTGTTACATATTCAAAAACAGAATAAAAAACTTGCAAATTATGCAAGTTTTTTTATTTACCATTTTGATAATAGTTACAACACTCTTTTAAATTACATGTAGAACATTCAGGTTTTATAGCCTTACAATAATATCTACCAAATAAAACTAATTGCTTATGCCTATTAGCCCACTCTTCTTTTGGAAAAAACTTCTTTAACTTTTTTTCAATAGTTAATACATCATCATTTTTCTTAGCAATCCCAAGTCTTTTTGAAACTCTATCAACATGAGTATCAACAGCAAACTCAGGATAATCATAAAATTCACTTAGAAATACACTAACTGTTTTCCTACCCACTCCAGGAAGTTTTTCAAGTAACTCTCTTTCAGAAGGAACAATTCCAAAATAATCATATTGTAATGTTTTTGCTATTTCTACAGTATATAAAGCCTTTTTACGAAAAGAACCTAATGGCTTAAGTATTTTCTCTATATCAATAATTTTTGCTTCTGAAAGAGCCTTTAGATCACTATATTTATCAAATAAAACTTTAGTAACCTCATTAACCCTTTTATCAGTAGTTTGAGCACTAAGCATAACAGCAATTAACAACTCATAATCAGAGTTATAATTTAATTCACATTTAGGATCAGGGATAACTTTGTTTAATAATTCACCAACATTATTCATCATCATCATCTTCAAACCAGTTATAATCAAATAATTCTTCTTCTACCGGTTCTTCTTTTTCTTTCTTTCTAAATGCTTCTCTATTTTTTTCTACATCCTTCTTATTCTTAATACCTTTCTTTTGCCATTCATAAAGTATTTTATCAATGTAGCGTAAATTACTAACACCATTAAATACAGCCTCTTTAACTGCTTCTTTAACTAGTTCATCTGTATAACCATTCTCAAGCCAAGATTTAATTATCTCAACTTCAACCGGGCTAAGTGTTCTACCAAATTCTTTTTCAATAAAAGAAAATACACTACTCTCTACATCTCCCTTTTCTTTAACAGCATCTCCTACCATAATTAAAGAAACACGTTGATAAAAATAATCTAAATTAATTTTATCCTCAATAATATCTTTATCATTCTTTATGGATTTAACTCTCACGTATTTCTTCTCAGTTAACTTTGAAATAAAAGTCATAACTTCTTCTAAAGAAAGTCCTAATTCTTCACTTATTTCTCCAGGATTAAATATTATATCATTACCTTTATTGTATAAGTACATAAGAAAAACAAACTCATCAAGTTCTAACTTTAGCTTAGACCTATTCTTTAAAATATAAAGTGGAATAGTCATATTTCCACATTTATAAAGTTCAATTAATTTTTTATCCATATGTACCTACCTCCTTTGTTATATATTATAACTATTTTTTATATAATATCACCAGAAAAATTTTCAAGACAATAATTTATTATAGCATCTTTATTATTATCAAGTCTTTTATATAATACCTCTTTTTCAAGAGTTGTATATATTTTACTTATAGAAGGACCAGGTTTAAATCCAAGTTTCTCTATTATATCATTACTTGTAATGTCTAAGTCTTTTCTAGTCTGAATGACAAGTTTTTCATAATTTCTAGCAACATCTTCTCTAGGAATCTTTTTAAGTATCCCTGCTGTACTATTCACATATAATCCATATTTATAGAGATTATATGGATCTAGATTATTAACTTTTAAAGCGTCCCTAACTTTAGATATTAATTCCTTTTCATTATTAGTAAATGGATATGTATCATCATCTACTTCTATTACAGACCATATTCCAATTAATGATTCTGTAACCTCTACTTTATCTAAATTACGAAGTCCAAGAACTTTATCTAGTCCTAACTTAATTAATAAAGAAATTCCTTTCTTAGCATTACTACAAGTAAATATTTTATCAAGTTCTTCTTTTTTTCTAGAATAAGATATATTATTTAATAACTCTTTATTTTTCTTTATACCTTCTATCACTTCATCACTTAATTTAAAATCAAGTTTAGTCGAAAATCTAACTGCCCTTAAAATTCTAAGTGCATCTTCATGAAATCTATCAAAACTTTTCCCTACAGTTCTAATAATCTTTTTATCTAGATCTTCTCTTCCACCAAGTCTATCAATGATATTTCCATCTTTATCCATACAAATAGTATTAATAGTAAAATCACGTCTAATTAAATCTTCATTTAGATCATTAACATACTCTATCTCTTCAGGATGCCTATAATCTAAATAATCAACTTCTGTTCTAAATGTTGTTATTTGAAAAGTAGTATTTTTAACAAGTAAACTTACTGAACCATAATCATCTTTTGGAAGTACTGCTCCCTCAAATATTTCAACTAATTCCTTAGGTTTAGCGCTAGTACAAATATCAACATCACTAGATTCTATTCCTAAAATATAATCTCTAACAAAGCCACCTACAATATAGGCTTTATAACCATTCTCTTCTATCTTATTTATTATTTTTAATGCCGCATCTAACATTTTTTTCCTCCTAGAATATTTTTGGTATAAAAATCATTAATCCAATAATAGCACTACAAATAGCCAATATTAATACTCCACCCGCAGCAACATCTTTAGAATGTCCTGCAGCAATATAACGTTCATCTTTATTCATTCGAACCACCATGTTGTTGAGTATTTCAATAGCAGTGTTAAAACATTCTGCTGAAAGTACCAATCCAAACAAAATAATGCATATAATAAAAGATGTTTTACTAATATCAAAAATAAGTCCACAAATTACAACTGCTATAACAGCAAGTAAATGAATTCTCATATTAAATTCATTCTTAAAAACATAGATAATCCCATCTATAGCATATCTAAAGCTCATTAAAAATTTTTTCATTTCTCACTCCTAATAATATTATACAACAAAAAAGACTAACTTTAGAAATTTAGTTAGTCTTCTTTACATAAAAAAGACAGGTATAAAACCTGTCTTAAATAAGTAACTATTATTCTTATTTATTAACTGCATCTTTAAGAGCAGATCCAGCTTTGAATACTGGAGCGATACGTGCAGGAATTGTAACTTTTTCTCCAGTTCTTGGATTATGTCCTTCACGAGCAGCTCTCTTTGATACTGCAAAAGTTCCGAAACCTACTACTGGTACTTTATCTCCTTTTGCTAAAGCTCCTGAGATTACTTCAAAAGTAGCTTCAATAGCACGAGTAGCATCAGCTTTAGTTAAACCTGTTTTTGTAGCAACAGCTTCTACTAATTCAACTTTCTTCATATTAAATTTACCTCCCTTAAAATTATATTAAGCAAATACCATGCTTACATATATAACTTATCACATCTATTTTAAAAATACAACAAAAATAAACTATTTTTATACGATTTTTCGCTATAAAACACCAATTATTTAAGATTTTGAGATATTTTTTCAAGTAAACTGATAATATGTCCAACAGCATACATCATCATACAGATTAAAAATGTAATAAACCAGAATAATAAAGTTAATGAAACATTAAACTCTGTATTAGTACAAGTTGCTGAATAAAGACCTCCTGATATACAAGATGGAAATAAGTTACCAAGTACTATACCAATTACAAAACAAGTAAGCATTGTAATTATAGATACTTTTTGATAAAAATTATATTTATGTCCCTTAACTTCCTTAATTGCTTTATCCATTTTGGGAATATCTTGTTTTTCTTCTTTAATTTGATCAAATAAATTTTTTTCCATTATTTATCATCCTTTTCTGAAGATTCTTTGTCATTCTTATCTTCTTTTTTATTCTTCTTAATATTTTCTTCTATTTGTTTTTTAGTCTTATTTTCTATTTTTTTCAATTTATCAGAATCAACATAATTCTTATAAAGATAAATATATCTACCAAACAAAACAATAAAACACATATCAAGAAGTGTAGTAACTACTCCATTAAAATCAACTGAATAGATTAAGTTAACTAATAGTAATACAAGACTAACTATACATATAATATAGAAATACCAATCATTTTTTATCTCATCAAATGGAAGTTTTTCTAAATTCAAATCTTTCCAAAGTCTTGTATCTGGTAAAAAAGTATAACACATATAACCAAGGATTAAAAAGTTAAGAACAAAAGATAAAATTGATGGTACTGTAAATGATTGAAAAATAGTAAATATGGAAGCAACAGTATTTAAAACATAAAGTATTATATAGAATACTGTTATTATATTAAAATTACGTCTTCCTATTTTTGTTTTTAAAAGTGCAAAATACATAATAGCAGCTATATAAGTAAAGTTATGATTAAATAAATTTCTAAGCATTAAAAAGCCTGTTACATCACTATTTACTGCCATTGCTTGTGACAATAGTACTATTGAAGCCGATAATAATATTATAACGGTAGTTAAAATATCTGGATTATCAAACCATCTAGTTTTTGTTTTTTCATTCATAAAAACGCCTCCTATACTTAAATTATAACACCATGAATCTTTTGTGTATATGAAAAATATGTAATATCTATGTAATAAAATGTACAATTTTAAAGAAAAAAAGTGTCTACTATAATTCATAATAATTGTATAAATGAATTAATTTTGTTACAATTTAGAAAGAATATGGTATAATATTACAACACAAAGGGAGATGGTATTATGATTCCAACAGTTGCACTAATTGGAAGACCTAATGTTGGTAAGAGTACTCTATTTAATAAGATAGCAGGTAAGAAAATATCTATTATTGAAGACACCCCTGGTATCACAAGAGATAGAATATATGAACAAGTAACATATGAAAAATATAAATTTAATCTTATAGATACTGGTGGTATAGATGTATCTAAAGAAATATTTAATAATGAAATAAAAGTACAAGCTGAAATAGCAATTGAAGAAGCTGATGTTATAGTATTTGTTACAGATGGAAAAGAAGGATTAACTCAAAATGATTTTGTTGTAAGAGACCTACTTAGAAAGTCTAAAAAAAGAGTTATTGTTGCTATTAACAAAGTTGATGTTAAAGAAGCTAAAGATAATATTTATGATTTCTATGAACTTGGATTTGATACTTATGTACCAATAAGTGCTATTCATAATACTGGATATCATGATTTACTTGAAACTATATGTATGGATTTTAATACACATGAAGAGGAAATTGTCGATGATAGATTAAAATTCTGCATGATAGGAAGACCTAATGTTGGTAAAAGTAGTCTAATGAATGCACTACTAAATGAAGAAAGAGTTGTTGTTAGTAATATTGCAGGAACTACTCGTGATTCAATAGATTCAGTAGTTAAATATAATAAAGAAGAATATGTTGTAATTGATACAGCTGGTATGAGAAAAAAAGGAAAAATATTTGAATCGGTAGAAAAATATAGTTTAGTACGTTCTATGAGAGCTATAGATAGAAGTGATATATGTTTAGTTGTTATAAATGCCGAAGAAGGGATAAAAGAACATGATAAACATATAGCTGGCTACGCTATTGAAAAAGGTAAAGGTTTAATATTTGTAGTTAACAAGTGGGATACTGTTAAGGATACATCTATTACTGATTATAAAAAATTAATGAGAACTGAATTTCAATTTGCTCCATATGCACCAATAGTATTCTTATCTGCACTAACTAAAAAAAGAATTAACACTCTAATGCCTGAAGTAGTAAAGGTTGGAGAAAACATTAAGAAAGAAATAAAAACAAATCTTTTAAATAATGTAATAAATGATGCATATCAACTTAATATTCCACCTAGTTATAAAGGCAAAAGATTAAAAATATATTTTGTTAATCAAACTGGAATTAAACCTCCTAAATTTACTTTTAGAGTAAATGATAAAGGTTTAGTACATTTCTCATATGAGAGATATTTAGAAAATAAAATAAGAGAAAGTTTTGATTTAGAAGGAACACCAATAACACTACAATTCAAAAATAGAAGGGATGATGATTAATATGTTTTTTAGTTTTGGTAAATCAAAAGAACAAGCAGAAAAAGAACTAGAAGGATTAAAAAAAGCTTATGAAATTCTAAATGAAAGATATCAAAAAAAATCCATTACTCTTGATCAATTTAGAATTCAATGTGATTCACTTAATCAAAAAATAGAAAAATTAGAAAAAATAATTGAAAAGAAATCAAGATAAGTTAATTAAATCTCCTAAAGTCATATAATACTTTAGGAGGTTTTTATGTTTGGAGATAATTTCTTTAAAAAGGTAGAAAATAAAACTAATGTAGATAAAGATACTATTTTATCACTAGCTAAAAAAATACAAGATGGAAATATGAAAGATGAAAAAACACTAAAAGAAGTAATAAATGAACTAAGTAACTTAACAGGTAAACCAGTAACAAAAGAACAAGAAGAAAAAATCATTAACACAATAGTTAATGATAATATTCCAAAAGGAATTGATAAAATGTTTTAAAAAAAATAAGTAGAAATACTTATTTTTTGTTATCCTTATATCTAAATAAATAACTAGGTCTATGTCCCTCACCTTTTTTTACAATATCAGTTTTTTCAGTCTTCTTAGCAATTATTCTTCTAAAAGCTGGATCAAGTAGTTTCCTATTTAATATTATTTCATAAACTTGTTGAAGTTCACCAAGAGTAAATAATTCTGGCATCATATTAAATACTATATCAGTATACTCTATTTTATTTTTTAATCTTTCCATACCTGAAAGAATAACTTTAGGATGATCAAAAGCTATTTTATTATTTTTTACAACCTTAAAATCATATCTATCAGTAGTCTTTTCCCTTAACTCTTTCTTAATTGTAAAACTAATAGTTTCATTACCATTATCTAAAACTATATCTACTAGATTACCCTTTTCTTCACATAAGACTATATCAAACCAAGAAGCTTTAGGGTTAAGTTTAGTATCAAATCTATTTTTATCAATTAAAGCCATATATGAAGTAGATATTATTCTCATTCTTGGATCACGATTAACATCACCAAAAGTATATAACTGTTCTAAGTAAATATTATCCAAATTAGTTTCTCTTTTAAGAATTCTTTTTGGAGCATCATCTAGATTTTCTTTTACATCAACAAATCCTCCAGGAAGACACCACATATCTTTAAAAGGATATTCATCTCTCTTAACCATAAGAATACTCATCTTTTTCTTATCTGTTTTACGATAGTTAGATTCTTCTTCACTAGAAACACTAAATATTAAAATATCAGTAGTTAAAGATAATAGTTCAAAGTCATTTTTATTATAATCTTTTAAAAATTCTTCTTCAGAAGCATATTCTTTTTTCATATAATCACCACTTAAATTATATCTTAATTTTCATTTGATAGCAATTTTTCATTAATTTTTTGAGGAAAGTTATAATGACTAAAACGTAATAATTTTATTTTTTTATTAGCTATTTCAGTAGTAATATTCTCTACATCTTGATATATATTATTTTCTCCATCTATAGTTACCATCAAATTCTTATTATCAGGATTAATAATTATTTTTTGATGATCTGGAATAATAACTGAATTAGGTAATGTTCTATAACTCTTAGAATTAATTGGTCCAAGCGGAGTGATTTGTAATGTACTAAAATTTGGAAAAACAATACTTCCACCATAACTTAAATTATGAGCAGTTGAACCACTAGAAGTTGTAATTAGTATTCCATCACCAACAAAGTTCTCAAGTAAATCTTCATTCTTATTAATACTAATACCAGTTCTTAACAATCTAAAATTTTCATCTCTAATAACAATTTCATTTAAAGAACAAAATCTAGAATTACCTTCTTTATGATTAACTTCAGTTTCTTGAATACCAATCACATCTACAGCAAATTTCCCATTCTTAATTTCTTCTATAAATTTACTTATTTCATCTACTTTTACTTCTTGCATAAAACCAAGTGTTCCAGCATTAATTCCAACATAATATGGTTTAGTACTAAAATTATTAGTTTTAACCATTCTAAGAAAAGCACCATCTCCACCAACTGCAATTGCTAAATCAAAATTCTTTTTAGTAATATTAAATCCATTTTGATTAAGTTTTTCCTTAACAACTTTTCCTACTTCAAATGATTTTTTATTATCATTCACAAATAGTTTAATATTCTTTATCATATTACCACCCCACTTTTATATCAAATAATTATTTTATCAAAATCATTGTATAAATCTTTCTATCAATTTTTTCTGACATTGTATCATTAATATTTAGTTCTTTTAAAAGCTTCCTTTGAATAAATGGTATAGAGTCTCTATATTTATTAATGTCATCTCGAGAACCAACAGATAAATACCACATCTTATCAATAAACCATTTTAAATCTACATTATCTTGTATAGAATCACCAATTATATTATATAAATACATTTCACATTGATAATTAATACTATCTATAGTAACACCCCTCAAAGAAAGAACATCAAAAATAGTATAAAATATTTTATAAAATTCTTGTTTTGAAATAACAAAATTACTATTAAGCATTTCAACACTTTTAATATACTTTTTATATAATTCATCAACATAAGTAGAAAAATCTCTTTCTTTACCATCCTTTTTTTTATCTAAATATTTCAAAACTCTATAACTTGTATTATTCATAAAATCCTCCAAAAACTATTTCTTTAATTTAACTTTATCACTTTGATTTTCTTTTTCATACAAAATATTTAATAATTCTTCTTCTATTAATGAAATAACAACTACTTTATTTTCTTTTCTACTCTTTTCTTTTACTTCTATACTGTAATCATAATACTTATTATTATCTCTATCATATATAGAAATAAATACAACATTATCTTTCCCAAAAGGATTATTTTTATCTACTCTATTTAATTTACCAGTAATACCTACTCCATAATTAGAATCAGCAAACACTGAAATATTTTTACTCATCTCACGAGCAACTTCAGGACTATATACAGAATACTTATCTATTACATCACTATCTACACCCATTTTAATTTTATATTCATTAGAATATGTTACAGCACTAAATCTTAATACTTCACTTGCTCCTTCAATACTTGTAATAGCATCTGCTACTCCTCCACCAGTACAAGATTCCATTGTACTAATTGTTTTTCCTAATTCAGTTAATCTTTCAATTACTTTTTTCATTTTGTTTTCTCCTTACTGTTAAAATATCTCTCTTTAAATAATTCTATCATATAATCTCTCATATATGATTTTACTTTTTCTTTTAATTCATCTGAAACTCCATAACAAGCCTAAAATAAAGCTCCTACAATAGGGGCAATAGTATAATAATAGCTCACTATTTAAATAAAACTTTATCACTAAAGCCTTCAGTAACTTTATTATCACTTGTATAAACTAAAGAAGAAGTTTCACAAGGTTTACATTCTTTAACCATTCTTGCATAATATTCTACTAATTTTTTATTATTTGTCAAATAAACCCCATCAACACATTCACAAAAGTATTTATTATAAAAATGATGACCATTAAAGAAATTACTATCTAAATGATTAAATATATCATTAAAGTTAATAAAATGATCTATAGAATATTGATTACATTTCATTAAAGACACAAAACCATTCTTATAAACCCCTAAATCTCCAACATAATTAAGCATTTTTTTAATTTCTTCTAAACTATCTATATATCCTTTCATTACCATAGTATTAATATTAATAATTTTTTTATCTTCTAAAAAATCTTGTAAATATAAAATTTCAGAAGTACTTGCAATATCATTAGTTTTAAATATTTCTCTATTAACACTATCATCATAATGATGTCTAGAAATATGTATACTCTCAAGATTATTAACATTATCAAACTGTAAAAACATTTTTAAATTATAACCACTAGTAGAAATAGCCACTTCAATTCCAGGACAAACTTTCCATATTAAAGAAAGTAAATCATATAACTTAGATGGATTAGTCATAGGTTCTCCACCTGTAATACTAATTCCATGAAGTATATTATTATCCTTTAAATAACTAATAACATATTCCAGTTTTTTTAAATCAAGCTCTCCAAAATCCCTAGATTCTCTATTAGCACAAAAACTACAATTTGCTTTACAAGAATCAGTTAATTTTATATAAAGTCTAAGAGATGGTTTTGAACTAACTATATCATTTGGATTTGAAGAACAAAGATGATCTCTTACTATAACATCATTACCAAATATATTAATTATTTTCATATTAACAACTTCTGCTAGTTCCACCACAAGATGAACTAGTATGACTCGTATATGTAGAATAGTGACCATAATGTTTATAATCATCTTCAATTACTCTTCTTTTTACTTTTTGTTTATCAGCGTTTTTAATTAAACTCCTAATATCAACAGGACCTAGTTCATTAAGTTTAATAATTTCATCAAGATAAGAAGATACCTTTAATATTTTCTCTATATCATCATCGCTAAGCATTCTAGTTTGCTTTAAATATTCACAAAATTTTACTATAGATTGTCTAGCTTCACTAATATTATCCCTATCTGCATTATCAATAATTCTTGAAATAAATTCAATTATGTCATCTTCTCTAAACATAATATCACCTCTAAAATAACCTCATTATTGCTTCTTTAGATTTTTTATATCTTTCATCATAATCACCACTAATAGATACGTATTTAATATTATTTTTATCAAGTAATTGTTTTAAAGTATTATTATTTTCTTCCCTTATACTTTGTTCTCCATAAGTACGAGTACCATCCTGAACCCATTCTACATCTGGCTCTAAAAATAGATACAAATCATAATTATTAAGATTTGAAATACCAGTTGCTACATCATTAAAAGATTTATTTAATGAATCTTTATCATTAAATCCTAAATTATAATAGTACAGAGTAATAAGTGAATCAGTATCTATTAATAATACTTTATTAGCACTCTTCATAGCGTCATTTTCTAATTGTTTATGTTTAAATAGTATTTCAAAATAATGATACTTTTGCATGTTATCTATTCCACCAGCTTTATCACATATATATCTACCGGCTTCTTCTACATGAGTTGTATTAAAGTACTTTGCTAAATTTCTAACAAGAGTTGTTTTACCACAACTTTCAGTTCCTACTACGCATACTTTCTTTGTATAATACAAGCGGACTACATTAGGTAAATAGTCAAAATATTTATAAGGATTGCCCCTAATCATGGTTGAAGATATATTAATCTCTTTTCTATCAAAATAAACTATTTCACTATTTGGATAAAGTCTTTCAAAAATATTTTTTTCTTTATAGTCATCTCCACAGAACACTACATCTATCTTATCTTTAATAAAATTAACTATATCATCTCTTTCTTGTTCCCAAGGTGTTTTATCTTTAGAAGTAGAATCATCAAATATTTCAAATACACATACATTATCCATATCACTTGTAATATTTTTAAGCCATTTAAAACGCTCTCTATGATCTATCTCATTTTTATTTTTAGTTACACTAAGTACAACATATAATTTTTGACATACATTACTTGCTTTAATAATATTATTAACATGCCCTAAGTGAAGTGGATTAAAATTACCACCATACATCCCTATCTTGTACTTCATATAATCACCTTATTTCTTTTTATTAATTATTTCTTTTTCCCAGTGTGCACACATGATAATTGCATTTCCTAAATAAATTATCCACATAAGAAGTGTTGCCATATTTTCACTTCCACCTAAGAAATTATTAAGCCACATATATACACTAAATACATCAACTGCAATCCATATCCACCATTGTTCAGAATACATCTTTACAGATATTATCATAGCTATTACTGAAGATACTGTTGTAAAACTATCTATAAATGGCATTGCATCACCTAACTTTTTAAGTATTAAACCATATATAAAAGTTCCTAGAATTAATACTAAAAGCCAAATTATTCTATTTCTATTTTTCATATGTATTTTATTAACTTCATGAGTTGCACTATTCATATTCTTATACCAGATGTAAAAACCCACAAATTGCATTGGTACATAATATATAGCATTAAGCATTGTCTCACCATAAAGCTTAGCTTTAAATGCAATTATGGCATATAAAATTGCATTAACAAGTCCAAATAAGTAAGCAGATAGTTTACCTTTTCCGGTACATACAACACAAGCTACTCCAGTTGTTGCACTTATAATTCCCATTACAGAGTCTTTCCAATAAATACTAAGTCCAGTAATAACAATACAAGCAGTTAATAACCACAAAACTTCTCGCTTCTTCCATCCTTCAAATTCATTTTTAACTATATTCTTAATCATATTAAACTCCTTTCTATATATATAAATTGTTATTTTTAATATATTTTAAAACCTTTTTATCAACTTTATTAGTAGTTTTAAACTCTTTTAACTCTCTTCTTACTTCAGTAGAAGAAATAGGGTTCCTAAATATATCAAAAAACATAACATCATTAACTATTTTTTTATCTATATTATTTAAACTAATATCATCTCGCCCAATAACTATTAATTTAAATTTTCTCAAAATTTCTTTATAATTTTTCCAAGTATTAAATTCTAAAAGATTATCAATACCGCAAATAAAGTAAATTTGTGAATTTTTATACTTCTCATCAAAGTAATTTAATACATCATAAGTATATTGGAAAGTGCAATCTTGAGCTAAATCAGATACTTCTATATTTTTTTTATTATTAAGCATAATTTTAAGCATGTTATATCTGTCTTTAAAACTAATTAAATCTTTTTTTGCATAATAATCTCCTGTTGGAACATAAATAACCTTATCAAGAATATTATTTTTAATTAAATATAAAGCCATTTCTTTATGCTTTTTATGAGGAGGATTAAAGCACCCTCCAAATATACCTATTCTCATATAATTCACCTACCTACGATATGTTGGAATATTAAATTTGTGTAAATTAGAATTATGTAGTTTTTTAATTTTTTCACGAGTTTCTACTTCTACATTTTCTTCATTATCGATATAATCAGCTATATCTTTATAAGTAACACCTAACTTATCCTCATCAGTTTGACCTGATAATCCATCACTAGGAGCCTTGTATAATACTTTTTCAGGAACTTTAAGTACTTCGCCAATCATAATTACTTCATCAACTGTAAAATCAGCTATCGGTGAAATATCATGTACTGAATCTCCACCTTTTGTAAAGTATCCAACGTAAAGTTCACATTTATTTGACGTTCCAGCAACTAAATATGGTTTCTTATTTACAGCTGTGTAAAGAGCCGTTAAATAATATAATGTAGCCATTCTAATTCTTGGTTTCAAATTAATATCACTATTTTTTAATTCTGAATCTGTAAAGTTACCCAACTTAAACACTTCTTTTTTAAATGCGTCAAATGTATTTGTAATGTCCATATTGACAAGTTTAAATCCATAAAAATCACTTATCAATTTAGCATCTTCTCTATCTTCTTCTTTAGAATGGCATGGCATTGTAACACCAATAACGTTTTCTTTACCTAAAGCCTCTGTAAAAAGTCCAGCAACTACTCCTGAATCCTTTCCTCCAGAAATACCTATAATTGCTCCTCCAAGATTATTTTTCTCGTAATAATCTCTAATAAAATTAATTACATTTTTAGTTTCTTTTTCAGCATCAAAACTCATATTAACATCTCCTTATTTTTTTAATTCTTTTAATCTTTTTTCAAGCCTCTTAATCTCTTCTTCTTTTTCTTTTCTTTTTCTTTCTTCATATACTTCATCTGGTTCTCTGACGCTTTTTTCAAAGAGACCACACCTCTTACAAGTTCGAGTCCACTCACAATGATTTACATCAATATATCCAGCTGGTCCAGCATCCCAAACAAGTTCTTGTGTTGTCCAAGTACTCTTTTTCCAATCAGTATATTTATGCCCTTTTTCTTTACATGTTTCTTCTTTTTTCATTTGAATATCTTCTTCTTCACAGCTTTTTAGTGTTTGTAAAAGTTCTTTAACTAATTCATATTGTGACTTTTTTGAAAGTAAAACTATTCTTTGTGGAATGCTTTTATACTCTTTAAATTCATTATCCTCTTCTACCATTTTTTGAAAAGTATTAAAAAATTCTTCTAGTATTTCAGACAATTCCTCATCTTTCTCATCATCTAATGCTTTTCTATTAAAAGATAATTCTTCTTTAATAGCTTTTGCAACTTTCAATTGATTTGTTGGACTAAGTGTTTCTAACCCCTCTATCCATCTTTCTAATTTCATATAAATCACCTATTTCTTTATATATGTTTTTGCTTTTTCTAAAGCTAATAAACTATTACAACCTTTTATATAACCTAGATTTACAAGTTCTAAAAGCTCATCATATGTAAAAGTCATATAACTTACTATTTCACTCTCATCTAAATCTTGATCATACATTTTTCTACAATTAAGTCCAAGATATATTCTATTAAATGCACTACTACATCCTTCATCTTGATAAAAGGAGGCAAGTTCTATTATTTCTTCTGGAACATACCCAGTTTCTTCTCTTAATTCACGAAGAGCAGCAGCACTACTTTCTTCACCTTTTTCAACATATCCTGCAGGAAATCCAACTCCTACACCAAGTTCAGTAAATACACGAGGTTCGATGATTGTAAGAATTTCTCCGTTTTTAAGTACCGGCATAACAATAACTGCACTTCCATTATTCGTACCTTTTATAAGTTGTTCTCTTCTAATAGTTCTTCCATTAGATAAAGTAAAATCATATACTGCACTTTGAAGAAATTTTTTTGATGAATCCACTTCAACCTGTTTTTTTCTAATAGTCTTAAGCTCTTCTAAGTATCCTTTTAACTCTTCTAATTTTTCTTTTCTCATATTATTTATTTCCTTCTAAAACTAATTTTCTTGTTTTATTAATTAAATCATTTTTCATTCCCACATATTCTTCTGTTCCATCTACATAATATTCATGAGGCATTTTAGTTCTTTTAACTTCTTCATAAATTGTAGCCATTTGATCTTTACAATACTTTCCTTTTTCTTCAATAGTAGGATCATCATAAACTAATTTTCCATTTTTAAATATTGGTCTTTGAAGTTCTACTAAGTTAAAGTTGTTAATTACTTTATTTTTCATATTATCAGCTGGATTAATAATTAATAAATTATCTTTCTTAACAGGTTTACCTACTTCTGTCATAACATCACAAATAGCAAATCCAGTATCTTTGTCATAAGCTCTATATAATTTTTTAAATCCAGGATTAACAATTTTTATTGTGTCATTACTTACTTTTATTTTAGGAACAAATTTACCATCTTCTTCTAGTGCAACTTCTTTATAAACACAACCCATTCTACCTTCTGGTTTAGAAATATTATCTCCAACACCTAAACTATCAAACTTAGCTCCCTGTTGAACTAAAGATTCAATTGTTTCAGCAGTAAGGCCATTACTTAAACAAATCTTAGCTTGTGGAAAACCTGCTTCATCAAGCATTTTTCTTGCTTGTTTAGATAAGTAAGCTAAATCACCAGAATCAATTCTAATACCAATATGATCAGTTGGAATACCATTTTCTTCCATATATTTAAAAGTCTTAATAGCATTAGGTATACCACTCTTTAAAGTGTCATATGTATCAACTAGAAGAGTTGCATTATCTGGATAAACTTTAGCAAACTCTATAAATGCTTCTAGTTCAGTATCAAAAGATTCAATAAAACTATGAGCCATTGTTCCAAGAGCTTTTCTATTTAACATATTAGCTGCATGAACATTACTTGTTCCAGCACAACCTGCCATTATTCCATATATAGATGCATCTATTGCAGCATCTACACCATCAGCACGTCGTGCTCCAAATTCCATAACTCCAACACCTTCAGGTACAGCTTCAATAATTCTTCTAGCACCAGTAGCATGTTCCATAGCTCCATTAATTAAACAAAGTAAAGCGGTTTCATTAACCTGAGCTTCAAAAAGTGGAGCTTTAACAGTAATAAGTGGTTCATTAGGAAAAACAGGAGTACCATCTGGAATTGCATATATATCACCAGTAAATTTAAAATCTTTTAAATAATTTATAAATTCATCACTATATCCAGCTCTCTTAAAATAATCAATTTCTCTTTCCCCAAATTTAAGATTTTCTATAAACTCAATAATCTTATCTACTCCAGCCATAACAGCATATCCACCACCATTTGGTACTTTTCTAAAGAAAACATCAAATACAGCATCTTGATTATCTTTACCTACTTTTAAATAAGCATTACCCATTTTAAATTCATAATCATCAGTCATTAAAGTATAATTTTCATTTAATCTTTTATATCCATTATAAATTTTCATATTACTTACCTTCTCTCTTATATTCTTTAACAAGTTTAATTCCAGCCTGATTCATAAAATCAAATGCTTTTTTATTCCATTCTTCCCTATTATGATATGGAGCATCATATGTTTCTACTCCATCCTGTGGAACAATTATTTTTATATCCCTATCCATTTGATCAAAATAATTTTGAAGTGGAATAAATAAATTGGTATCACAAATATCTGTACAACAACCAACACCATATACTCTTTCAAGATTTTTCATTTTATCAATATCTGGAATAAATCCTGGAGCAAACATAGCACTAGTAGAATTTTTAGGATAAACATAACCAAACTTTTCATAAGGTATAAGTTCATCAACTAAATCAGCTTCTTTTGTACCAACAACGCAATGTTTTGGATATCTCAAAAACTCTCTAGCATCTTCTTCATGATTATCTTTAATAAAAGCTACTGCCTTTCCATCTTCACTTAAAAATTCATTAACCATTTTCTCAATAGTTGGTATTATATGAGCTATATAAGGATCAGCCATAGCTCCTTCTCTAACGAAACCATTAACCATATCTACTACTATTAATAACTCTCTTATTTTTTCTAATTTTTCTTTTTTCATAATATCTCCTTCTTTCTTATTATCAATTTGTTAATAACACTTTCTAAAAAATATTCTTTTTAACTTTTTGTTAATAACATTAATTTAAATAATAGCAGATTTTTTCATCTGTTATTAACATTATATTAATAACATTATAATTTGTCAACCCTTTTTTGAAAAAAATAAAAAAAGAATGAAATA
>DLOU01000054.1 GCA_002477275.1 Caryophanales bacterium UBA7476 | reverse complement strand
TTTATTTCATTCTTTTTTTATGCAAATGTAACAAAAGCTTTGCTCTTCTAAAGTATGCTGCAGAGCAAAATTGTGGTGTCGAAGTGGCTAGTAAGTATGAGCTAAATGATGCACTTAAATTTACAAAAAAAATAATAGCTTCTGGTCCTGCTAAAGATGATGAATATTTAACTAATTCAGTAAATAATGATGTTTTGATATCTGTTGATGATGTTGAAGAATTGAAAAAAATAAAGGAAATTAATAAACCCGCTCGGGTCCTTTTAAGAATTTCTGATTTGTTAGGAAAGGTTAGTAGATTTGGAATAAACATAAATCAAATAGACTTATGTTTAGAGATTATATCTAATAGCATGATTCATCTTGAAGGTTTTTCATTTCATATAAACAATTATTCTTTAGATGATAGAATTAATGCCATTAATGAAGTAATAGAATTAGCCGAATCAAAGAAAATAAATATCAGCTTTATAGATATTGGAGGTGGAATTCCTACAAATTATTGTTCTAAGGAAGACTATTATAATTTTATAAAACAAAATAATAAAGAAATGTATTTTAAGAAACATTTTATAGATGATTATTATCCTTATTATAGTGAAATAGCCGATGAACATGCTTTGGATTATATTTTGAAAAAAGTTTATAAGAAATTAAATAAAAAAGGAATCGAAATTATCATTGAACCTGGTAGAAGTCTTTTAAAAAATGTTGGTGTTAGTATATATGAAGTTCAATATGTGAAGAATTTATTTAATGGAGAAAACATTGTTGTTACAAATGGAAATATTAATTGTTTATCGGAGCAATGGTTTAATAGTGATTATTTAATAGAACCTAAATTAATTTCTAAAAATAAAAATTCAAGTAATAGTATTTTAGCAAGTGTTGCAGGTAATTTGTGTTTGGAACAGGATATGATTACTTGGAGAAAGATTAAATTTGATACTATTCCAGAAAAAGGTGATTTATTAATTTATTACAACACAGCTGGTTATCAAATGGATTCAAATGAAAGTGAATTTCATAAAATTCCATTAGTTAAAAAATACATTGTTAAAAAAATTGATAATAGATATGTGATAGAGGAGGATAAGAAGTATGATTGTAAATAAGATCACAGATTTAATTGGTAATACGCCACTATTTGAAATTAAGATGAAAAATAATGATTGGAAAGTTTTTCTTAAACTAGAAAAATTTAATCCGGGAGGAAGTATGAAAGACCGAATGGCCCTAAACATGATTGAACAAGCTGAAAAAGATGGAAGACTAAAACCAGGTGGAACAATAATTGAATCATCAAGTGGAAATACTGCTATTGGTTTAGCAATTGCATCTGCAATAAAAGGCTATAAATTCATTGCAGTTGTTGATCATCATGCTTCAAAAGAAAAAATTGATATGATCAAGGCCTATGGTGGAGAAATTGTTGTTGTTGGTGATGGTTATAAAGCAAATGAAGTTGCAGTAGTTGAAAGAGAAAGAACAGCCAAAAGAATGTCTGAAGAAATGGAAAATGCCTTTTTTCCTAATCAAGCAGATAACTTTGATAATCGTTCAGCATATACTAACACTCTTGCAAAAGAACTAATTAATGAATTAGGAACTATAGATTCGTTTTATGCGGCAATTGGTACAGGAGGATCATCATGTGGTACAGCTCTTGGATTGAAAGAAAATAATCAAAGTACAATAATTAATGTTGTTGAGCCAGTTGGATCTATACTATTTGGTGGTAAAGGGCAACCATATTTCCAGTCGGGAACTGGAAATCCTATAGATGCACCAATACCAAAAATAATTGATTATGATGTCATCGATAAAAACTTTTTTGCTAAAGATGATGAAGCATTTAATACATGTAGATATTTTGCTAAAAAATATGGTTTGTTAATCGGTGGATCAGCCGGTGGAGTTATTTATAAAGCACTAGAAGATATAAATAAAAAAGCAGGATCTGGTAATGCAGTCATCTTATTATGTGATGGCGGTGAAAAATATTTGAACAATATTTTTAATGATGAATGGATGATTAGTAATAATTTAATTAATGAAGATGTGGCTAAACAATTGGAACAGTGGATTTAGGAGGTAAATTATGAGGTTTGAAAAATGGGAAGAGGAAGCATTCAATTATCTTACATCATTATATGAAAATTTCTTTAAAGAATTATCAGAAAAATGTATGGATTGTTTTAGAATAGATTCAAAAGAATTATTTTCTGAAAATGTTAAAGAATTAACAAAAGAGCAAGAAAAGAAAATAAAAGATTATTGGAAAAGATATACAGAAGATTTTGATATTGCTTATCACAAGTATTATATAGATAGAACTGGTAAGTTTGATGAAAGATTTATTCCAGATGATTTATTTGTTGGTTATATCGATGGTTATTTAAATAATAGAGC
This sequence comes from Caryophanales bacterium UBA7476, assembly GCA_002477275.1. GTDB lineage: Bacteria > Bacillota_I > Bacilli_A > RF39 > UBA660 > CAG-417. The sequence continues at coordinate 17,626 of DLOU01000054.1, read as the reverse complement.
AATAGAACCAGGCGTAGCAGATAAAAATTATTTTGATTTATATTTAAAAGGATTTAAATTACCAAAGACTTATATTCATTTGATTAATGGTGTGTTTGAAGATAAAGATTATAACATTATAACAAAAGAACAAGCTATTGATATATTATTATCTGCTAGTAATATAACTATAAAACCAAGTATGGCATCATATGGTGGTAAAGGCGTAAAATTTCTTAATAATCCAACAAAAAAAGAATTGGTAGAATTTTTCGATAATATTGAAGAAGAAAATTTAATATTTCAAGAAACAGTAAGACAATCTAAAGAAACAGCAAAATTACATCCAGATTCACTTAATACAATTAGAATTATGACTTTGATTTTAGATGGTGAAGTAAAAGTTTTACCTTGGTGTGCATTTAGAATGGGAATTGGAAACTCCAAAGTAGACAATGCAAGTTTTGGTGGAATATATTGTAAAGTTAATGAAGATGGTACACTATCAAATTTTGCTTATGATGCACTTGGGAAAAAATTTGATAAACATCCAGATGGTGGGAATTTTGAAGATGTGAAATTTGAATTTATGGATAAGATTAAAAGTTTAGTTAAAAATTCTGCACAAAGATTTCCACATTTTAGGTTAATTGGATGGGATATTGCAATTACAGAAGAAAATGAACCAATTATTATTGAAGCTAATTTAACAATGAGTGGTATGGATGTTATTGAAACAATATGTGGCCCATTATTTGGTGAGTACACTGAAAAGGTATTAGAGGAAGTATTTTTGAAAAAACATAAAAAGAAAACATCTATGGATATATCACAATATGTATAGTTAGGAGGAATAGATATGAAAGAAGAAAGAGAAGAAGAATATATTTATGCAGGTATTCCCACTTATATGGGTGGGGAGTTCATTAGAGAAAAGGAAATAAAAGACTATGATGTAGTATTTCTAGGTGTCCCTTGTGATTATGGAGCTTCATATAGATTAGGTGCAAAATATGCACCAAGACAATTGAGAGAATATTCATTTTGGGATAGAATTTATGGTGAAGAGTTGTATGATTTAGATCATAATGAATATTTAAAAACAAATGAACTTAAAATAGCTGATTTAGGAGATGTATATGTTAATCCTACAAATCCAAGCGAAAATCAAAATGCAATAACTGATAAAGTTTATTCTATTGCAAAAAATAGTTTTCCTCTTGTATGTGGCGGAGATCATTCTATCACATATGGTAGTTTTAGAGGATTTTATAAAGCAATGAAAGAAAAATATCCTGACTATGAAATTGGATTAATACATTTTGATGCACATATGGATGTGGAAGATAAGTATTTGAATATGCCAGAAGTTTGGCATGGTAATGTTTTTAGGAAACTAATTGAAGATGGATATCTAAATGGCGAAAATATGTATACAATTGGGCCACGTGGTGTTGTTGGAAGAGATTGGTTTGATTATGTAAAAGAAAAACATATTAATTTATTTACATCTAATTACACAAAGAAAAATGGAATTCTGAATGTTATTAAAGAAATAAAAGAAAAAAATAAAAATAAGAAAATTAAATTTTATATAACATTCGATATTGATTGTTTGGATGTATCATATGTTTTTGGAACAGGTACTCCACAATGTAATGGCTTAACGCCATATGAATGTGATGAGGCACTGAGAAATTTACATGATCTTGATATAGCTGGATTTGATATTGTAGAGCTTAATCCTAAACTTGATGATTCTCATACTTCATTTGTAATAGCCGAAGAATTACTATACCACTTTTTAGCATTTGGTTTAAATAAGGAGAAATTAAAATGAAAAAAATCGCTATGTTATTTAATTTAAATAGACATCAATTTGAATATGAAACAGAATTTGATTCTGAATTAACTATTGAAAGTATTTATAATGTTTTATCAAAAAAATATGATGTAAAAAAAATTGAGGCTGATAAGGATTTTAAGTGGATTGATGAATTAAAACAATACAATCCAGATTTAGTTTTTAATATATGCGAAGGTTATAATGGTCCTGCTAGAGAATCAGTATATGGAGCTATATTAGAGCAATTTAAATATAATTATTCAGGCCCTGACAGTACAAATTTATTAATGTGTCATAATAAATTTTTAGTAAAAAACCTTTTAAAGGATTATATTGATTGCCCAAAAGGATATAGTGTTTGTGAAAATAGTGATATTGAACTGTTAAAAGATATTCAATTTCCAGTAATTGTTAAATTAAATTCTGAAGGTTCAAGTATGGGAATGGACGAAAAATCAATAGTAAATTCATATGATGAATTAAAAAAACAAGTATTATTTTTACTTGAAAAATATGACAGAAATGTATTAGTCGAAGAATATATAGAAGGTCAAGATCTTAGTATGATTTATGTTGAAGGTATTGGAGCATTAGGCCCATGCATAGTTAATTGTGATTCTGAATTTTATGATTATGAAATGAAAACTGTTAAAGATGATACTGTTGATATACAACCAACAAATGGTGAATTTGAATCTTTAAAAAATATTGTTTTAACTATTGCTAAAAAATTAGATATTAAAGGATATGCAAAGATAGACTTTAGAAAAAAAGATGATAAGTATTATTTGATAGAAGTTAATTCTCAAGTAAGCTTTCATCCTACTGGTGAATTTATTACATGTGCTAAAACTGATGGATACTCATTTGATGATATTATTAATTATATTGTAGAAGAGGCTTTAAAAACTAATAGTAAGAAAAATTCAATAGGATATAAGGTGATTGATAATGATAGATGAAAAAATTATTGATAGAGAATTACAAAACAGATATCAACAATTAGTAGAAAAAGATAATTTGCTACCAATTAAAATATCCAACTTTTATATGAAAAAATTAATTGAAGAAATAGATACTATTGGAAAAGGTGGACCACTATATAGATCAGTAATTCCAGTAAAAGATAAAATAGAATTAAAAACAAGTGTTGAAACAAGAGATTATGTTGAAGAAGATAAACATAATCCAGTTGAAAATTGCGATTATATAATTCAGAAATATGAAAACCGTTTAGTTTTCATTATAACTGATGTTTGTTTTGCTCATTGTCAATATTGTTTTAGAACTTATAATTTATCTAAATTTCAACAAAGCAATTTAAAAGAAACAATAAAAAACAAGATATTAACTTTGAAGAAGTATCTACAATCTCAACCCAATATAAGAGAAGTAATATTTTCTGGTGGAGATCCATTAAGTATTGGCTTTGAAAATATGAAATATGCCCTAGATGAATTAAAACAATGGAATATTAGAATACATACACGAGCAATAGTATATGAACCATCTATTTTTACAAATGAGATGATAGAATTATTAAGCAAGCATAATGTTCGACTTGTGTTTCATATAAATCATCCTTATGAAATTGATGAAGTAGTTGAGGAAAAGATAAATGATATTAGAAAAGCAGGAATAAGAATGTATTCTCAATTTCCTTTATTACGAGGTATTAATGATAATTCTAAGGTTCTGATAAAATTATTAATAAAAATGGATGAACTTAATATTAGACCATTATCAATATTTATACCTGATCCAATTTCATACGGAGCTGTAAATAGAATTTCGGTAGATAGAATTGAAAAAATAATGGATGAGGTGAATTGGAATACACCATCTTGGATTAATTCAACAAGGTTTGTAATGGATACTACAATTGGTAAAGTTAGAAGAGAAAATATAATAAAAAGAGAAGGAAAGTGTATTACATTTTCTAGGGATGGCAAAACTGTCGATTATTATGATTTAGATGATGGAATTGATATTCCTTCACCTATTGAGAAACTATTATGGAGGGAATAGTATGGTTGAATATAAAGGAAAAGAAGTTATTTTAATGGCTTGTTCAAGTTGTAATATTAAAAAATGTGAGCATTGTTATATAAGTTATGAAGGTGATAGAACACCTTCAGAGCTAAAAGAAATAGCAACTAAATTAGCAGAAACTTATGAAGTCTATATAAATGGAGCAGAGGTTTTGGTTAACAAAGAATATTTTGATTCATACAAAATTGTAAATCAAAATTGGATGTTGACTAATGGTTTTGAAATATATAGAAATCCAGATATATTAGATTATTTGAAAGAACGTGGAATAGAAATTGTTGAAATGTCATACCATTTTGGTATTCAAGATAAAATATCAAAAATTAATAATGCAATGTTGGAAAAAAATATTGAATACTTAAAAGAAAAGGGCATGAAATTTAAACTATTAGTAACAATTAGTACTGATAATTATAATATGATTGATAGAATGTGCGAAAAGGCTGTTGAGTTAGGAGCTTATGGTATAGAATTCACTAATTTTCTTAATCAAGGAAATGCTAAAAATATGGATTCATCAAATTTATTGAATGCAGAACAAATATCTAATTTCTTTGATCAACTATTAGCTGTGAGAAAAAAATATCCAAAAGAACAGCTAGTAATAGATAGATCAGGATTATTTGGAAAAAATAATAACAGTAGTAGTTGTCATTTTAATTGTCCTGCTGGTACAGATATGGTAGTTGTGACTCCAGATAACAATGTATATTCTTGTTTATTTTTGGCAAAACCAGGGTTAGAAATAGGAAAATTAGAAAATGGAAAAATTTTATTAAATGAATCTATAGATAATGATGGAAATTTATGTTTAGCTCAAGAGTTATGTAATAACAATAATGAAGAATTTGTATCAAAAGTATTAAAATTAAAAAAATAGTGATATAATATTGTTAACAGTTATTTGAAATGAGGGAAAATATGGAAATATTACAATTCAGTGAAATTGATATGGATAATTTTGATAATTATGTTTTAAATTCTGATTTAAAAGAGTATTTAGATTTTTATAAACTTAGTGATAATTCTAAATATTTAGAATTAGTAAAAAAAATAATTTTAAAAAAAGAATCTATTTCTTTAGTTGGAATAGAAAATGATAGTATTATTGGATTTATGGTTGGTGAAATTGAATTTATTGATGATTTGAGTTCAAAAGTAGCAAAAGTTAAATACACAATCTATAATAATCCATCAAATTATGAAATGCTATTAAAAAGATTTGAACAAATATCTAAAGAAAGAAACTGTGAGTATGTGAGTGTTTGTACTCCTGATTTTCAAAAAGATACATTACATTTTTTGAGTTCAACAGGTTTTAGCAATTACAAAGTTGAATTAGAAAAGAAGTTAATATAATAAAGGAGGAATATTATGCCACATTATAATGCTTATGATAGTTTTAAAACTAAAAAAAGCCTAGAAAAGAAGCAAAGAGCAAAAGAAAAAGCTTTTGGAAAGAAAAATGAAACAATTGATAATTTTATAATTGATAAATGTGAAAATTATGGCGTTGTAATCGAAGTAAGGTATGATGATGCATATATACTTTATAATGGAGAAGTAGTATTGGCAAAATTAAGAAAAGATATTAATTTAGTTTGTAATCAAGCTGTTTTCCCAGGTGATAAAGTAGATATTGAAAAGATAAATGATACTTATATGATTACTCATCTTTTGAATAGAACTTCAATATTATCTAGAACTAAAAAAGATAGTACTAGATTAAATGATGTTGGATCAACAAAAAATATTGCTTCAAATGTTGATTTGGCTGTAATTGTCGTTGCAGCTAAAGAACCTCCATTACATCCTAAATTTATAGATCGATATCTTATGATTCTTCAGAATAGTAATATTCCAGCAATAATATGTTTAAATAAATGTGATTTAAAGACATCAGAGGACGAAGAAATTTTAGAAACATATAGAAATCTTGGCATTGATGTAATTGAGACCTCAACATATAGTAATATTGGTATTGATGAGTTGAAGGCGCAATTGATTAACAAACAAGCGATTTTTGTTGGAAATAGTGGAGTTGGAAAATCTTCACTTACAAACGCAATAATGGGTGATGATGAAATAAAAACAAGTCATGTAAGTGATAAAAGTAAGCGAGGTAGACATACTACAACAACTTCAAAATATTACGTTTGGGAAGATAATTCATCTATTATAGATACGCCAGGAATTAGAAGTTTAGATGTTTCGACATTTAATCCAAATGAAATTCAAGATTATTTTCCTGAATTGGAAAATTGGAGAGATAAGTGCAAATATAATGATTGTCTTCATTTTAATGAACCATATGATTCTTGCATAGTTAAACAAGCCGTAGCAAGTGGCCTAATTAATATTGATCGTTATGAAAGTTATTTAAGAATAATGGGAGATGTTTTAGGCGAAAAAGATTATGATAAAATTTTAGAAGAAATTAATCCAGATTCTAAAAAAAAAACTAGTTTTAAAAGGTAAATGTTAATGAGGTTTTGCATGAATACAAAAATTGTTTTAACTGGAATTTTGAAATCAAATGATGAATTTTTAGTAGTTAAAAGAAGTGAAAATGATGATTTATATCCAGGAGCATGGGAATTTCCTGGAGGACATCTAGAAAATGATGAAACTTTAAAAGAAGGTTTGAAAAGAGAACTATTTGAGGAAATTGGTTTTAATTCAGAGTTTGAACCAATTATTACACATTATTATGATGAAGTTAAAAATAAAAATGATGAATTGATTCATGATTTAGAAATTGATTTTATCATTAATGTTAATAAATCAGATGTTAATGTTATATTAAGTGATGAACATTGTGATTATAAGTGGGTAAATAAAGATTCTGAATTATTAGATGAGTACATTAAGGATAAATTGTCAAACATATAATAAAATAAGTAAGTTAGAATGAACTTGCTTTTTTTCTTTTAAGTAAATATTTTTGTTAGTTTTTGATAAATATATGATATAATTGATATAGTACGGGGTGAGATTATGGGAATAGGTGTTTATTTTTCAACAAGTTCATTTATAATTATTACCATATTAACTTATATATTTTATTCTAAAAAAAGAGTAGAAAATATTGAAACTAAGACATATGGAAAAATATTATTTTTAACTTTATTTGGTTTATTTTTAGAAGTTGCGACTTGTATTTGGTATGTTACTGGAGTTAGTTTAGACAATATTTTATATCAATTTGTTTCAAAATTAACTTCGTCATACTACATGGTTTGGAGTAGCTTATTTGTTAATTATTTAATGAATATTTGTAATGTTAATAAAAATTTTAAAAAAGGATTTAATATTCTTAATGTTCTATGTTTTGTTGCTATTTTAATTTTACCAATATCTTATGATACTGATAGAATGGGAGTATTGCCAATAGGGCCTGCAATTTATTTAACATATTTTGTTTGTCTTGTTTATGCAATTATTGATTTGGTTATATGTTTAAAATATAGAAAAAGTATTTCTAGTAAAAAATTTACTCCTGTTTATTCTTTATTGCTATTAGGTGGTATTGATATTATTTTAGGAGTATTCTTTCCATCTTTATTCTTAATTGGTTATGTATATTCTTTAATTGTAATTATAATGTATTTTACGATAGAAAATCCTGATATAAAAATGGTAAATCAATTGGAGCTTGCTAAAGATCAAGCTGAAAGGGCAAATAGAGCGAAAAGTGATTTTTTAAGTTCTATGTCACATGAAATTAGAACACCACTTAATGCAATAGTTGGATTATCTGAAGATAATATTAGTTATGCAGATAAATGTCCTCCTGAAGTTGTAGAAAATTCACACGATATAATGACAGCTAGTCAAACATTACTTGAAATAGTAGGTAATATATTGGATATTAATAAAATAGAAGCAAACAAAATGGAAATTGTTGAATCACCATATAATTTTGTTAAAGAAATATCAGATATGTGTAAGATTACACAAACTAGAATTGGTGAAAAAAATGTAATGTTTCATTTAAATATGGCAGAAGATATCCCATATGAATTAATTGGTGATAAAGCTAAAGTTAAAGAAATAATTAATAATTTACTTACTAATGCTATAAAGTATACAGAACAAGGTGATATAAATTTAAATATTAAATGTATTAATGATACAAATAAAAATATTTCAAATTTAATTATTTCTTGTCAAGATACTGGAAGAGGAATTAAAGCTGAATATATAAATAAACTATTTACTAAGTTTGAAAGATTAGATATAGAAAAAAATACAACAACAGAAGGAACTGGTTTAGGGCTTGCTATCACCAAAGCGTTAATTGAAATGATGGGTGGAAAAATAAATGTTCAATCACAATTTGGTAAGGGATCAATCTTTGTAGTTCAAATACCTCAAAAGATAAGTAAAATTGCAAAACCAATGACGGAGAGAGAAATGATGGATACAGCTACTAGATTATATTCTAACAATAATATCAATAATGTAGTAAAACAACCTAGTGAACCTCAACCAACAGCAATATCATCTTCACAGGCAAATCCATCAAGTAATTATGGTAATAAAAAAATATTAATAGTTGATGATAATAAATTAAATATTAAAGTAGCTCGTAGAGCTTTGCAAGATTTTAATTTTGAAATAGAGGAATGTTATGATGGACAAGAATGTCTAGATCATGTTGTAAATGGAAATGAATACGATTTAATATTAATGGATATAATGATGCCTAATATGAGTGGAGAAACAGCAATAGCTAAATTAAAAGAAAATCCTAACTTTAAAATTCCAACAATTGCTTTAACTGCTGATGCAGTTGCAGGAGCTAGAGAAAAGTATTTGGGTGAAGGATTTATTGATTATATTGCTAAACCATTCAATAAAGACCAAATTAAAGAAAAATTAGATATAGTATTTGACAGTGGTACACAAGTTCAAGAAATACCAACATCTGTTGGAATACATAAAGATGAAGTAGAAGTGGCTTTATCTGATATGTCTAAACCTATACAAGAAATTGAAATTCCTAATGCAATTGATATAACACCAAAATTTGATCCAACAGTTGATAGATTTAAAGATGTTGAACCTCATGTATTTGGTGGAGAAGACGATAATAAAGGTAATGAGTAATCATTACTTTTTTATGGTATAATAGTTTTATAAGAGTGGTGGTCCTATGAATATTGAAAAGCTAAAAAGTATATTAGCTAAAAACAATAAAGTTACATTTAAACTTTACAGCTTAGATTATGTAATTGAAATAGTAGATAATCATGTACAAATATATTCTCCTACATACTTAAATGATGTGAGAAAATATGATAATTTAGAAGAACTTATAAATAATTTTAGAGTATATAATGAAACTCTTTTAGAAGTAGAAGGGAGAATAATTATATATGAATAGAATAATTCAATATATGTCTAATGGAACATTAGAAAATGAATATGAATTATCTTATGATAATTTAAAAAAATGTAATGGAATGATGTCTAAAATATTTTTTAAAGATGGAAGTATTAAGGAAATGTATTTAAATGCATTTGATGATGAAAACGAAAATATAGTAAATCTATGGTTAATTATAAATAATGAAGTCGTAGAAGAAACTGTTAGTTTTAAAGAAATAGTAAATGTAGAATCAATACTATATAGCCACCCTAGATGGGGACATAATCCATATACTAAGTTTGAATTCACAAAAAAGAAATAAAAAAATAAAGATGAAGTAATAGAGAGTATAGAACAACTATATACTATTGTAGTAAATGTGATAAAGAATATTTTAAAGACTTGAAAGATGATAATAATCATCTTTTTTTCTCGTAAAATCATGTGTAAATTGACAAATCTATGATATAATTATATTTGAGATATTTAGGTGGTGAAACGATGGGTACATATGAAAGTGAATCTAAATTAGAAGATAGAATGATAGACCAATTAAGAAAACAAGGATATCAATATATTGAAATAAATGATGTAATCGAATTAGAAAGAAATTTTAGGGAACAAGTAAACCTGCATAATAGAGCAGAATTAAAATTTAAAGACTTATCGGATAAAGAATTTGAAAGATTAATGGTTAAAATATCTGGTAAAGGTGTTTTTCAGTCTGCAAAAGAATTAAGACAAAAGCAAGATATACAAAGAGATGATGGTTCAATTGTTTACATTGAATTATTTAACACAAAAGATTGGTGTAGAAATAACTTTCAAGTAACTCATCAAACTACAGTTGAAGGTAAATATACTAATAGATACGATGTGACTATTTTAATTAACGGACTTCCTCTTGTTCAAATTGAATTAAAACGAAGAGGAATAGATATGAAAGAAGCTTTTAATCAAATTAAAAGATATAAAAGACATTCATATTTTGGACTATATAAATTTATTCAATTATTCATTATAAGTAATGGTGTAGATACAAAATATTTTGCTAATGGAGATCAAGAACTTAATTATGGATTTACATTCTATTGGACTGATGTAGATAACAATAGAATTACTAATCTAGAACAATTTTGTGTATTCTTCCTAGATAGATGTCATATTGGTAAAATGATAGCAAGATACATGATTATAAATGAAACAGAAAAAATGTTAATGGTTATGAGACCATATCAAGTATATGCTGTAGAAAATATTGTATCTCGTGCTTTAGATACAAACAATAATGGTTATGTATGGCATACAACTGGTTCAGGTAAAACTATTACTTCATTTAAAACAAGTCAAATTTTATCTTTAGAGCCATCTATTAATCAAGTGTTCTTCTTAGTTGATAGAAAAGACTTAGATAAACAAACTTTAGATGAATTTAATAAGTTTGATCCAGGTTGTGTCGATATGACTAACCAAACAGATAAATTAATACAACAAATTAAGGATAGTACTAAGCCATTAATAATTACTACAATTCAAAAAATGGCTAATGCATGTTCGAATCCTAAATATGCAAGTGTTATGGAAAAATATAAAGATTTAAAAACAATCTTTATAATTGATGAATGTCATAGATCACAATTCGGAGATATGCATAGACAAATATCTAAAACATTTAGTAAAGCTCAATATTTTGGATTTACTGGTACTCCAAGATTTAAAGAAAATCCATCACAAGATGGAAGAAGTACAGCAGATATTTTTGAAAAATGTTTACATACATATTTAATTAAAGATGCTATTAAAGACGAGAATGTTTTAGGATTCTCAGTTGATTATATGAAGTTGGTTGAATTTAACGGACAAACAGAAGAAGATTTAATGGTAGAAGGAATAGATACTGATGAAGTATTTATGGCTGATGATAGAGTAAGACTTATTGCACAAGATATTATTGATCATCATAATGTTAAAACTAGAGATAGAAAATATAATGCTTTATTTACAGTTTCATCAATACCTTTATTAATTAAGTATTATGATATGTTTAAATCATTAAATCATGATTTAAAGATAGGTGCTATATTCACATATGGCGCTAATGAAGATCTAGATAAGAATCCAGAGCATTCAAGAGAAGCACTTGATAGATGTATGAAAGATTATAACAAGATGTTCAAGACTAATTTTAGTACTCATACATTTGATTCTTATTTTAGAAATATATGTAAGAGAATTAAAAATACTGAAATAGATATTGTTATAGTAGTTAATATGCTATTAACTGGATTTGATGCTAAAAGATTAAATACTTTATATGTAGACAAACCATTAAAGTTTCATGATCTTATTCAAGCATTTTCTAGAACTAACAGAGTTGAATCTGATACTAAACCATTTGGTAATATAGTATGCTATAGGACTACTAAAGCAAGAGTAGATGAAGCTGTTAAATTATTCTCACAAACAAATAGTGTAGATACAGTTATTATGGCTCCATATGAAACATACTTAGAAAAATTCAATAATGCAGTAAATAAATTATTAGAAATTACTCCAGTAGTTGAAAGTGTAGATTCACTTGAAAGTGAAGATGACATAAAAGAATTTATTGTTGCATTTAGAGAAGTAGCTAAGATATTAGTTAGTTTAAAAACATTTAATCAATTTGATTTAGATAATACTGATTCAATGATTAATACTCAAATGTTTGAAGATTATAAATCTAAGTATTATGAACTATATAGAAAACTATCAAATGATAAAGAAAAGAGTTCTATTTTGAATGATATAACATTCTCGCTAGAACTAATACAAACTGATAAAATTAATGTTTCTTATATTTTAAATTTAATTAGAAATGTTGATTTATCTAATGAAGAACAAAAACAAAAAGATATAGCTGATATTCAAAGTAAATTAGTTAATATTACAGATGATGAATTGTTCTTAAAAGCTGAATTAATTAAGAGTTTCTTATCTTCAATTTTACCAGCTTTAAAAGAAGAAGATTCAATTGATGAAGCTTTCGATAATCACATGAATAAAGAAAGACAGAAGGAAATAGAAAAATTTGCTACTGAAAATAATATTAACTTAGAAACGTTAGAAACTATTATCAATGAATTTGAATATAGTGGTATTTTCCCAGATGGATTAATAGGACAATCTATTGAAGCTCCATTCTTAAAGAAAATATCAATTATTGAAAACATTAAAGGATTCGTTAAGAATCTATTAAAGAAATATATGTAGGAGGTTAAAATATGTCTAGAGAAGAAAAACAACAATCACAACAAGCAGAACTTCAAAAACAATTATGGAGTATTGCTAATACCTTAAGAGGTAATATGGATGCGAATGATTTTAAAAACTATATTCTTGGATTAATCTTCTACAGATATTTATCTGAAAATCTAGTTAATTATGTTAATTCAACATATTTAAAAGATGATGAAATAGATTACGAAGAAGCTTGGAATAAAGAAGAGTATAGAGAAGCTTTAAAATCTCAATTAATTAATGATTCAAATATGGGATATTTCTTAGAAGCTGATTATTTATGGAGTACATTAATTAAGAAAATTAAAACTGGTAAATTTGATATTTCAATGTTAGCTAAAGCAGTTAATACAATATCTGAATCAACTTTAGGAAATGAATCTGAAGATGATTTTGAAAACCTATTTGAAGATATGGATTTAAATAACTCTAAATTAGGTAGAGGAGAGGCTGAAAGAACTAAATTAATATCTACTATTATGCTTAAGATAGATGATATTGATTTTCATCATGAAGATGCAGAAATTGATGTATTGGGTGATGCTTATGAATATTTGATTTCAAATTTCGCCGCATCAGCTGGTAAAAAAGCAGGAGAATTTTATACTCCTCAACAAGTATCAAGAATACTTGCTAAACTAGTAACTTTAAATAAATCGAAATTACAAAGTGTGTATGATCCAACTTGTGGATCTGGTTCATTACTATTAAGAGTAGGTAAAGAAACTAAAGTTACATCATATTATGGTCAAGAGTTTAATTCAACTACATACAACTTAGCTCGAATGAATATGTTATTACATGGAATTTCATTTAAGCATTTTGATATTAAAAATGATGATACACTTGAAAGACCAAGACATATTGATATGAAGTTTGATGCCATCGTTGCAAATCCTCCATATTCAGCTCAATGGAGTGCAGACCCTAAGTTTATTGAAGACGAAAGATTTAGTGCTTATGGTAAATTAGCACCTAAATCTAAAGCCGACTTTGCATTTATTCAACATATGATTTATCAATTATCAGATAATGGAACAATGGCTGTAGTTTTACCTCATGGAGTTTTATTTAGAGGAGCTTCTGAGGGAACTATAAGAGAATATTTAATTAAAGAAAAAAATTATTTAGATGCTGTAATTGGATTACCAGCAAATATATTCTATGGAACAAGTATTCCAACTTGTATTCTTGTATTTAAAAAATGTAGAGAAAATGAAGAAAATATTTTATTTATAGATGCATCAAAAGATTTTGAAGCTGGAAAAAATCAAAATAGATTAAGAGATGAAGATGTAGATAAAATTATTGAAACTTATAAAAATAGAGTAGAAGTAGAAAAATATTGTCATGTTGCTCCTATGTCAGAAGTAGCAGAAAATGATTATAATCTTAATATTCCTAGATATGTAGATACATTTGAAGAGGAAGAAGAAATTGATATTAAAGCTGTTCAACAAGATTTAAAACAAATTGATAAAGAAATAGCAGAAGTAGATAAAGAACTTAATGTTTATTTGAAAGAATTAGGATTAGATGAAATATAAAATAAAAAGGACTATACAAACATGTTTTGCATAAGTCCTTTTTTTAATGAATTAATATTATCAAGTTTTAATTTCTCTAAATCGATTTTTTTATTTATATCTGAAATCAATGAAGCAAATTGGTCTTGCTCTTCTCTTGATGGAATTTTAATCTTAATAGATAATAGTTTTGAATAACTAAGTGCAAATCTTGTACCACCTTCTTTTGTACTTAATATTGTATTGATAAAATTTTTGTTCTCGTTCATGTAATATATTAAATAGTTTTTATTAACTTTAGTTTCATCAATATTAAATACAGGATAGGCAGGACTGACAATTCCATAATTAACTATATTTTGTATATTGAAATGGAATTCTCCTGTATCACTCATAGATCTATATGTAATATACCCTCTAGGTATGATTTTATATCCCGTCGTGTCATTACTAGCAGCTTGTTTATTAAAATACTCACTTTGTAAGTAAATTCCGTTTGCTGTAGAAGATAATACTTCATATTCGTTATTAACTTTTGTTCTTTTATTATATTCCATTAAAATATCTTTTAAAGTATATTCGTATTTGCAATTGGAGAAAATTTTATAATTTAGTCCTTTTTTAAATAACTTAAGGTCCTCAATTTTCTTACTTTGCAGTTCTATTTTTTTGTCTAGTAAATTTAATACTTTTGCTATATCCTTTTGCTCATCTATGTTAGGAAAAAAATGTTGAGTATTAAAAAAATCGTTAACTGCAATATTTAATAAACCATGATTTCTAGCACCTTCAACGGATATTGAACTTACTTGAGAGTACCATTTATTTGTTTCAAAATAGTGTTGTAAATAATCTGAATCAATTAAGGAATTGTTTTTGAAACATATATAAAGTGATGAAACAACACCCTTATCATATAAGTTAAGTCTTTTAACTGTGCCCCATGGATAGCCATTTGAATAACTTTTATTATAAGCAAAATCTCCATTATTTAATAAATAATATCCTTCTAGATTTGAACTAGAAACATTTCTATTAAAAAATGTACATTGATCAACTAATCCGTATTGTGCTGAGATTGTAAGCACCAAGTCTGATTCATTGTTTTTATTTTTTCTTACTATTCTTTCAACATATTTATTTAAAGGTTCATAATTCCATTCATAATCATATTGAGAAAATCTTATTTTTGGAACATTCATTATCTCACCACCAAACTAGTCCTTAAGTTTAATAAAAAGATACTAACTTAACTAATAATAATTATATCACACTTTTACAATTTTTGAACATTATAAAAAGTATTTCAAATACTTTCTTGAAATACTTTGCATATCATATCAATACATTTTTTCTTTTGAGATAATCTAGGGTGTACATATAGGTTTAATGTTATATTAACATTAGCATGTCCTAATAACTCACTTACTGTCTTATAATCTACACCTAAAGAGATGCAATTTGTAGCAAATGTATGTCTTAATGAATGAAAATTAAATTGCTTTATTTTTACTTGTTTTAATACTTTGTTAAAGTATTTTCTATATGTTCTTGGTTCAAGATATTTACTTGATCCTGTAATTATATAATCATCACCCTTTGTTTTAAGTTTCTTTAATAATTCTAAAAATTCTTTGTTAATAGGTATTTCTCTATTAGCATTTTTTGTTTTTGGAGTTGTTATTATCACTTTAGAAACATTATTATCTTTATCTTTAATATAAACTCTTTGAATAGTTTTATTTACTGATAATATATTCTTTTTGAAGTCTATATCATTCCATTGCAATGCACACAATTCACCAATTCTAAGACCTGAATATAAGGATATTAATAATCCTATATTTCTATTAGTTAAGTTTTCTAAAACATAATTTGTAAGTTTGTTTTGTTCATGTTTTGATAGGATATATATTTTTGAATCTTTATTATCTTTTGGATAATTAAAAGTCAATTCAAAATGTCTTATTTTTTCTTCATTTATTGCTTTTCTCAAACTTCCTTTAATAATGATTGTTATATCCTTAATTGTTTTTTCAGATAATCCACCAGATCCATCTTTTCTTCCATTTTTAAATAGATTCAAAAGAAAATCTTGAATGGTTTTATGATTTAAATCTTGAATATAGATATTTCCTAATTTAGGAATTATATGATTAAAAATATTATTTGAATAATTAGCATATGTGGATTCTTTTATATATTCTTTTTTATCAATAAGCCATTCATAAATCCAATCACTATATAAAATCTTATTTTTTTTAGCAAACATATAATATTCCTCCTTTCCAAAGAAATATTATAGTTGTTCATTATCTCATTATTAAACTTAAGGACTAGTTTGGTGGTGAGATAATGAATGTTCCAAAAATAAGATTTAGAGATTTTAATAATGACTATATAAGTAGAAAATTATCTGATATTTCAGAACTTACTTCAAGTAAAAGAATTTATTTATCTGACTATGTAAGCGATGGTATCCCTTTTTATAGAGGAAAAGAAATTACTGAGTTAAAGGCAAACAAAAATGTATCAGATTTATTATATATAACAAAAGAAAAATATAATGAAATTAAAATAAAATATGGTGTCCCAGAAAAAAACGATATTTTAATTACTGGAGTAGGAACATTAGGAAATATATACAGAGTGCCAAATGATAATCCCTTTTATTTTAAGGACGGAAATTTAATTTGGTTAAAGAATATAAAAGAAAATTCAAAATACATAGAATATAACTTAGAAAGAAATAAAAGAAAAATTTTGGATAGTGCGATTGGATCAACACAAAAAGCTTTAACCATTGTTGGTTTAAGTAAGTTAGAATTTAATTTTCCATCTTTAAATGAGCAAACTAAAGTATCCAATTTTCTATCGCTTATTGACAAAAAAATAGAATTACAATCTAAGAAAATTGAAGACCTTAAGTTATTTAAAATGAGTACATTAGATAAATATTTTAATAAAGATACTTGTAAAGAAAAAGCATTATTAAAAAAATATTGTTCTTGTTTAACAGGAAAATCTAAAGCTGATAAAGTTGATATTAATGGAAACTATTATATTATGGATATGGGAACAGTAAATTCTGATGGTAATATTTTGAAAATTAAGCCAACTTTTTGTAATTTAGATTTATTATCATATGGCGATTTAGTAATGCCTAAAGATGATATAGGCGGAGGATTAATTATTGGTAAAACTGGATTTATTGATGAAGATAATAAATACGTTTTAGGGGATCACGTTTATTTATTAAAAGTCAATGACATTAATTCATTATTTTTACACTATCAAATTAATTCGAAATATATAAATAAACAACTAAAAAGAAAAGTTACTGGTTCAGCCCAACTTGGGTTAAAATCCGATAATATTTTAAATCAAGAAATATATATTTATTCGGAAGAAGAACAGAAAAAAATTGCAAATATTTTTAAGTTGATAGATAGAAAAATAGAACTAGAAACAGAAAAAATATTTAAGTTAATAAATCTAAAAAAAGGACTTATGCAAAATATGTTTGTATAAGTCTTTTTAGTATCTTCTTTATTTAAAAAAGGATTAATA
>DLOU01000010.1 GCA_002477275.1 Caryophanales bacterium UBA7476 | reverse complement strand
CTTAAATCTTTTGTTCTGTTACAATAGTTATCGAAAGTGGTGATAAGATGAACAAAGTTATATTAGTAGATGGTAATAATCTTCTTTTTAGAAGTTTTTATGCAACTAGTTATACTGGAAATATTATGAGAAATTCTAAAGGGTTTCCTACTAATGCTATATATGGTTTTATAAATATGATTAATAAAATTGTAGAAGAAGAAAAGCCTTCTTTTATACTTGTTGCTTTTGATAAAGGGAAAACATTTAGACATGAAAAATATGATGATTATAAAGCAGGACGTGCTGCTATGCCTGAAGACTTAAAACTTCAATTTCCTGTTGCTAAAGAAATACTTGATGCTATGGGAATATTTCATTATGAAATAGATAATTATGAAGCAGATGATATAATTGGTACTTTATCAAGAATAGCTACTGAAAGAGAAGATTTTATTGGAACAATTGTAAGTAGTGATAAAGATTTACTACAGTTAATTAATGATGAAATTGATGTTAAACTTTTAAAACAAAATGATCATATTAGAATGACTAAAGAAAAGTTTAGAGAAATATATGAAACGGATCCTATTCATATGATTGATTTAAAGGCACTTATGGGAGATCCTAGTGATAATATTCCTGGAGTTAAAGGAATAGGTGAAAAGACTGCTATTAAGTTAATAAGTGAATACGAGACTATTCAAAACTTATATGATCATATAGATGATATTAAAGGTAAAACAAAAGAAAAATTACTTGAAGGTAAAGATTCATGCTTTATGAGTTATGATATAGCAACAATCTATAAAGAAGTACCAATTGATTTTGATTTAGAAGATACTGCTTATAAGGGTATTAATGAAGATAGCTTTTCTAAAATGCTTACTGAACTTGAATTTCATTCTTTACTTAGAAAATTTAATTTAAGTGAGAATAAGGGTGAAGAAAAAATAGAAGTTAAGACTTACGAAATAAAAGATATTAAAGAGTTTGATAAGAATAAAGACTTTAGCTATTACTTAGAACTTTCTGATTATAATTATCATAATGCTGAAATAATTGGAATATCACTTTGTGATGGAGAGTATTCTTATTTTATTGATAAAGATGAAGTTAAAGATTATTTAGATATATTTACATCTAATACTAATAAGTTTACTTATGACTTAAAAAAGAGTTATGTATTTTTTAAGAAAAATTTTGGTGTAGAAATTAAAAATACTTCTTTTGATACAATGATTGGTCTTTATTTACTTGATTATACAGTTAAAGATGATATTAGTTTTGTTTCTAAATCTTTTGGATATGATATTCCTTTATATGAAGATTTTTATGGTACAGAAAAGAGAAAGAAAGAAGTAGATAATGATTCTTTAAGAAAAGTTATTTGTGATAAAGCCTCATTTATTTTTGATAGTAGAATAGATATTCTAAAAGATATAGAAAAATATAATGAGACTGATTTATTCTTAGATATTGAGCTTCCACTTGCTTATGTACTTGCTGATATGGAAATCGAAGGAATATCAGTTAAACGTGAAGTATTAGATGAGATGGGAGAAGAGTTAAAACTTGAAATAGAAAGACTTGAAAAAGAAATATACTTTTTAGCAGATACTGAGTTTAATATTATGTCTCCTAAACAACTTGGTGAAATATTATTTGAAAAAATGGAAATTAAGTATCCAAAGAGAAAGGCAGGAGATAAAAGTTTTTCAACTAGTAAAGAGATACTTGATAAATTAGTAGATGTTCATCCAATAATTAATAAAATACTTGAATATAGAGCAATTACTAAACTTTATACAACTTATATAGAAGGTTTAAAACCTGAGATTAAATCTGATGGAAAGATTCATACAATATTTAATCAAACATTAACTCGTACTGGTAGACTTTCTAGTGTTAGTCCTAATCTTCAAAATATACCTGTTAGGGATGAACTTGGAAAGAAAATTAGAAAAGCATTTGTAGCTGAAGAAGACAGTGTTTTATTATCAAGTGATTATTCTCAAATTGAACTTAGAATGTTTGCTCATGTAAGTGGAGTTGAAAAGTTAAGAGAAGCATTTCTTAATGATATAGATATTCATACTAAGACAGCCAGTGATATATTCCATGTTGATATAGATAAAGTAGATAAGAATATGAGAAGAAGTGCTAAGGCAGTTAACTTTGGTATACTTTATGGTATTAGTAGTTTTGGACTTTCTGAAGATTTACATATTCCTGTTAAAGAAGCTAAAAGTTTTTTAGATAATTATTTAGAAACATATTCAGGAGTTAAAGAATATATGGACTCTGAAAAAGCTAAAGCATATAGTAATGGATATGTTTTAACTATTATGAATAGAAGACGTAATTTAGAAGAGTTAAAATCTAAAAACTATATTATACGTTCTCAGGGTGAAAGAATGGCACTTAATACTCCAATTCAAGGAAGTAGTGCTGATATACTTAAAAAAGCTATGGTTGATATATTTAATGAATTTAATAAACGTGGTTTAAAAAGTAAAATGTTAATACAAGTACACGATGAACTTATATTTAATGTTTTAAATAGTGAACTTGATGAAGTTAAAGAAATAGTTAAAGATAAGATGGAAAATGTTTATAAACTATCAGTCCCTTTAAAAGTAGATATTGAAACTGGTGTTAACTGGTATGATGCAAAATAATAAAAAAAGAAAGAAATTTTGAATAAATATATTTCTTTTTTTTCTTTTGTGTAGTATAATTTATCTTGTCAAAAAAAGAATGGAGTGAAATTATGAGAAAAACAAAAATGATTTGTGGAATCGGTCCAGCTACTCATGACTGGGAAGTTTTCAAAAAATTAGTTCAAAATGGTTTAAATGTTGTTCGTGTTAATTTCTCACATGCAACAATGGAAGAAAGAGCAAGAGATGAAGAACTTGCTAAAATGGCTCGTGAACAATTAGGAAAAGATGTAGCTATTTTATTTGATACTAAAGGACCAGATCTTAGAACTGGAATGTTTGAAAATAACTTAATTGAGTTTAAAGCAGGAAACACAATTAGAATAGTAAAAGAAGAAGTAGAAGGAAATGCTGAAAGAATTTGTTTCAATTATCCTCAAGTTATTGATAACTTAAAAGTTGGAACTCAAATTTTATTAAATGATGGATTTGTAAGACTTGATGTTATTTCTGTAGAAAAAGATGGAGTTACTTGTAAAATACTTGATGATGCGCCTCTTAAGAGTCGTCGTGGAGTTAATATTCCAGGTGTAGAACTTAATATTCCATTTGTCTCTGAAGATGATGAAGCTGATATTAAATATGCTTGTGAACATGATGGAGATTTCCTTGGAATTTCATTTGTTTCAAGTGCTGCTGATGTAGAAGCTGCAAGAAGTTTACTTAAGAAATATGGTAGAGAAGATATGCCAATTCTTTCTAAGATTGAAACTAAGAAAGCAATTGAAAATATTGATGAAATCATTGAAGCTACTGATGGTGTAATCGTTGCTCGTGGTGATTTAAGTGTTGAAGTACCATTTATTAAAGTACCAGTACTTCAAAAAGAAATCATGGCTAAATGTCGTGAAAAAGGTAAATTCTGTATTGTTGCAACAGAAATGCTTAAGAGTATGTGTAAGAACTCTAGACCAACAAAAGCTGAACTTACAGATATAGCTACAGCTG
Source organism: Caryophanales bacterium UBA7476 (assembly GCA_002477275.1). GTDB lineage: Bacteria > Bacillota_I > Bacilli_A > RF39 > UBA660 > CAG-417. Next base: position 11,004 of record DLOU01000010.1, on the reverse strand, counting down.
TATTTGATGGAACAGATGCTGTATGGCTAAGTGATGAAACTACAATTGGTGATCATCCAGATCTTGCTTCTCAATATTTAGGAGAAGTTGCTGATGAAGCTGAAGCTGCTTATGATTTATATGGAACTTACTATGATGTAGAAGAATCTAGTGATATGACTGATATGATAGCTCGTAGCGTTGTTACTGCTGCTGAAGATTTAAATGTAAAAGTAATAGTTGCTGCTACTATGACAGGATTTACAGCTAGAAAAATTAGTAACTTAAAACCAGCTGCACCAATTCTTGCTGCTGTACCTAATGAAAGAGTTTGCCGTAGTTTAGTACTTAACTGGGGTGTATATCCAGTAGTTACTGGTGAATATTCTACTACAGATGAATTAGTAGCAGATGCAATTAAACGTGCTAAAGAATTTGCTAACCTTAAGAAAGGTGATAAAATCATTGTTACTGGAGGTTTCCCTAACACAGGAGCTAAAACTACAAACTTCATGAAAATTGAAGAAATTAAATAAATTATTTAAAACTTCACTTTTAGTGAAGTTTTTCTTTTTAAATATGTTATAATCATAATAGAGGAGGATAATATGAAAAAGATATTGTTTGGATTTTCATTATGTTTATTTGTTTTAGTACTATTTACAGGATGTTTTTCAAAAAAAGTTATAACAGCAGAACAATTTAAATCTAAGATGGAAGAAAAAGGACTTTTAGTAAAAGATAAAACTGAAGAGTTTTCTAAAACAAATTATATTAATAAAGTTTATTCTGCTATTGATATTGATAATACTTATGAGATAGAATTCTATGAAATGAAAGATAACTCTAACGCTAAGTCTACATTTAATGATAAAAAAGAAGCTATAGAATCTTCTAATAAAGTAGTTTCAACTAAGTTTGAAAATAATGGAACAAATTATAATAAACTTGTTATTACTACAAGTGATAAGTATATAATAATTACAAGAGTAAAAAATACATTTTTATCTGTAAATGTAGCTAAAAAGAACAAATCAGTTATAAAAGATTATGTTGATTATTTAGGCTATTAAAATCATCAATTTGATGGTTTTTTCTTTTTGTCTTATAAGTTGACTTTTATATGATATTTTATTATAATTTATAATGCTATTCATATTATAGTTATATATAATATTGGGAAGGAGATTTATGATAAAATTATTTAAGAATTTAGAAAAAAAAGATTATCTTATTATATTACTTGTTGCTATTTTAGTTATATTTTCAGTTTTTTTAGATTTAAGAATGCCTGAATATATGAGTGATATTACTAGACTTGTTCAGACTGATAATAGTACTATGTCTGAGATATTAAAAGCTGGTAGTTTTATGCTTTTATGTGCAGTAAGCAGTTTAATATGCACTATAGTAGTTGGATATTTTACTTCGCTTTTATCTGCAAGATTTTCTAGAAATATTAGACAAAGAATATTTGAAAAAACTATTTCTTTTGGAGTAAGTGAAATTAAGAAGTTTTCTACTGCTAGTTTAATTACTCGTACAACTAATGATGTTACACAAATAGAAATGCTTCTTGCTATGGGACTTCAACTATTAATTAAAGCACCTATAATGGCTGTATGGGCTTTATTAAAAATAGTAGGTAAGAGTGCTGAACTTAGTATGGTTACTGCTATTGGAGTAGTTATCATTGTATGTACTAATTTACTAATTATTAAGATTGTTTCACCAAGATTTGCTAAGATTCAAAAATTAACAGATAAAATAAATGGAGTAGCAAGAGAAAATATTACTGGTATTAGAGTAATACATGCTTTTAACGCTGAAAAATTTGAAGAAGATAGATTTGAAGATGTTAATTCTGATCTTACTGGAATTCATTTAAAAATCACTAAAACTTTTGCTTTAATGGATCCAATAATGAATTTTGTTATGCATTTTCAACATTTAGGAATATATATAGTAGGAGCATATCTTATTGTAAATAGTGGTATGGTTCAAAAAATTAATATATTTAGTGATATGGTTGTATTTTCAAGCTATGGAATGCAAGTTATTATATCATTTTTAATGCTTACGATGATATTCATGGTTTTACCTAGAGCAAAGGTTTCTGCTGAACGTATTAATGAGGTTCTTGAAAGTGATATTTCAGTTATATCTGGTAATTTTACTGGTAAGACTTTAGAATCTGGTACTGTTGAATTTAAAAATGTTAGTTTTAAATATCCAGATGCTGATGAGTATTTACTTAAAAATATTAGTTTTAAAGTAAAAAAAGGAGAAGTAGTTGCTTTTATTGGATCTACTGGTAGTGGTAAATCAACTTTAATTAATTTAGTTCCTAGACTATATGATGCTACTGACGGTGAAGTATTAGTAGATGGTAAAAATGTTCGAGAGTATGATTTACATGAATTAAATAATCGTATTGGTTATGTTCCTCAGAAAGCAGTTATGTTTACTGGGACTGTCGAAGAAAATATTGCTTATGGAAATAATGGTAAAAAGAAAATAACACTTAAAGATGTAAAAAAAGCAATTGATGTTGCACAAGGTACTGATTTTGTACTTAAGATGGATGAACAATATAAATCTCATATTGCAAGAGGTGGTACTAATGTTAGTGGTGGTCAAAAACAAAGACTTTCAATAGCAAGAGCTATTGCTCGTAATCCTGAAATATATATATTCGATGATTCATTTAGTGCTTTAGATTATCAAACAGATGCTAGACTTAGAAGTGAACTAAAAAAATATACTAAAGATGCTACTAGTTTAATAGTTGCTCAAAGAATTGGTACTATTATGAATGCTGATAAAATAATTGTTTTAGACAAAGGTGAATGTGTTGGTATTGGTACTCATAAAGAATTATTAAAGTCTTGCGAAATATATAAAGAAATAGCTTTATCGCAACTTAGTGAGGAGGAGTTAAAAAATGCCTAGACATGGAATGAAAGGACCTGAAAAGGTTAAAGATTTTAAAGGAACATTGGTACGTATTTTTAAAAGTTTAGAAAAATGGAAATATGTTTTAGTTATATCATGTGTTCTAGCTATGTTTGCATCTATACTTTCTACAGTTGCTCCTAATAAACTTGCTGATGTTACTGATGTTATAAGTGAAAGTATTAAACCTGATGTAGAAGCTATGAAAGATATTTCTGAATCCGTTTCTAAAAACATTGCATCTAATTATCATACTTCTAATCCTTCTGATTTATTTATAGAATTTAATAAACTTAGTTGGGAAGAAAAAGTTAATATATTAAATGATATTGAAATTAATAATGTTAAAATTTCAACAGAAGATCAAATTAAGTATTTAGAAATTATCAATAGTTTAAGTAAAGATTCAGATAATAATGAATTAATTAAAAAACTTGATCAGATGCCTAAATCTATTAAGAAAATTATAGAACCAAAACTTGATTCTAAAGAATTAAAAAAGAGATCTATTATTTTAGGGGTTATTTATCTTTTAAATTCTATTTTTGGATATGTAGTTGGTATTTTAATGGCTTATGTTGGAATAGGTTATTCTAAACGTTTAAGAACTGATATTAGTAGTAAAATTAATAGACTTCCTCTTAAATATTTTGATACACATGAAACTGGTGATTTGCTTTCTCGTGTTACTAATGATGTTGATTCTATAGGAATTAATATGAGTAACAATATTACTTCTTTTGTTACTAATTTTACACTTTTCTTTGGTTCAATTATTATGATGTTTGTAACTAACTGGGTTATGGCTTTAACAGCTATCTTTGCATCTGTTTTTGGATTCTTTGGTTCAGGATTAATACTTAAAAAGTCACAAAAATATTTTATAGATCGCCAAAGTGAATTGGGAAAATTAAATGGGCATATTGAAGAAATATATTCAGGACATAATGTTGTTAAAGCATATAATGGTGAAGAAGCTGCTTTAGATGAATTTAATAAAATAAATAATAATTTATATGATTGCAATCTTAAAAGTCAGTTTTTATCTGGTATAATGCAACCACTTATGAATTTTATTGGTAACTTTGGTTATGTTGCTGTATGTGTGGTTGGTGCTCTTCTTGTTATGAATGGTAAAACATCTTTTGGTGTAATAGTTGCGTTTATGATTTATGTTAGATTGTTTACTAATCCACTTTCTAGACTTGCTCAAGCAGCTACTACAATGCAATCAATTGCTGCAGCTGCTGAGAGAGTTTATGAATTTATGGATGAGGAAGAATTGTCTGATGAGAAGAATATTACTACTTCATTATCTAAAGAAAAGGCAAAAGGTAATATTGAATTTAAGAATGTTAAATTTGGATATAATCTTGAAAAAACTATTATAAAGGATTTCAGTGCTAAAATTAAAAGTGGTCAAAAGATTGCAATAGTAGGACCAACTGGAGCTGGTAAAACTACAATCGTTAATTTACTTATGAAATTTTATGAAATAAATTCTGGGGATATTATTATAGATGGAAAATCTATTCATGATTTAACAAGAGAGAATATTCATGACTTATTTGTTATGGTATTACAAGATACATGGCTTTTTGATGGAACTATAAGAGATAATATAAAATTTAATAAGAAAAATGTTAGTGATGAAAAAATATTTGATACATGTAAAACTGTTGGAATTGATCATTTTATAAAAACACTTCCAGGTGGGCTTAAATCTCTAGTTAATGATAATGAAGCTATTTCATCAGGTCAAAAACAATTATTAACTATAGCACGTGGTATGATTGAAGATGCTCCTTTCTTAATTTTAGATGAAGCAACTTCAAATGTTGATACTAGAACTGAAGAATTAGTTCAAAAAGCAATGGATAAACTTTGTGAAGGAAAAACAAGTTTTATTATAGCTCATAGGCTTTCTACTATTAAGAATGCTGATTTAATTTTAGTTATGAATGACGGAAATATAATAGAACAAGGTACTCATGAAGAACTTCTTAATAAAAAAGGTTTTTATGCTGATTTATATAATTCTCAGTTTGAACTTTAAAGATAGATTTTCTATCTTTTTTTCTTTTTGAAAAAATGTTATTATTTATATATGTATTTAGAGGTGGTTTAATTGAAAGTAGTTGTTATTGGTGGAGGAGCTAGTGGTGTAATTACTGCTTTAAAAGCTAGTCGTAAGAATGAAGTTATTCTTTTAGATGGAGAAGAGAAAATACTTAAGAAGATACTCTTAACTGGAAATGGTAAGTGTAATTATTGGAATAGTGATATTAAATATAGTAAGTACCATTCTTATAATAGTGATTTACTTAAAGATATTTTTACTAGTAGTAATATAGATAATACTTATAAATATTTAGAAGATATTGGTTTTTATCCTGTTATAAAAAATGGATATTATTATCCTTTTTCTAATCAAGCTTTTAGTGTTAGGGAAATGTTTTTAACGGAACTTAAAAAAAGAAGAGTAAAAGTTATTACTAATAGTAAAGTACTTGATGTCATAAAAGAAAAAAACTCTTTTAAAGTTATTACAAGTGATCAAGAATATGTTTGTGATAAAGTTGTAATTTCTTGTGGATCTAAATCTTATCCTAAAACTGGTAGTGATGGATCTGGTTATACATTAGCTCAAAAGCTTGGCCATAATGTTTCAAGGCTTTCTTCAGCGCTTGCTCCAATTAGAATGAATGAAAAATATTTAAAAGATTGGAATGGTGTAAGGTGTAATGCTAGTTTAAAATTAAATATTGATGGAGAAGAGTATTTTGAGTCTGGAGAATTACAACTTACAGATTATGGTATTAGTGGAATTTGTGTATTTAATTTATCTTCTATTATTGAAAGAGCTATTTTAGATAGAAAAGATGTTAAATTATCTATTAATTTTATGCCTTTTACTGATGAGCCAATGTCTTTTATTACTGAAAGATATAATAATTTAATTGATTTAACACTTGAAGAGATGTTTGAGAGCATTTTTAATTATAAACTTGCTCATGTTTTGTTTAAAGTATCTGGTATTAATAGGGAATCTAGATGGAATAAGTTAAGTTATGAAGAAAAATTAAGATTAATAGATTCTTTTACTGATTTTACTGTTAATATAGATGAGGTTATATTTGATAAAGGACAAGTTACTTCAGGAGGAGTTTTACTTTCAGAGATAGATATCAATACTTTTGAATCTAAGAAAGTTGAAGGCCTTTATTTTACTGGTGAAATTCTTGATGTTGATGGTATTTGTGGAGGTTTTAATTTAGCTTTTGCTTTTATATCTGGGTTTATAGTAGGTGATAGTTTAAATGCTTAATTTAAAACAAATAAAAATTAGAGTAGAAGATGATTGTTTAGAAGAAATTAAAAATTCTATTTCCAAAAAAATTAAAATAGATAGTTCTCAGATTAATGATTTAACTATTATAAAAAGAAGTATTGATGCTAGAGATAAAAAACAAATATATTTTATTTATGAGTGTAATTTTAGTGTTAAAAATGAAGAAAAGATTTTGAAAAATAATAGAAAAAATTCTAATTTATCTATATCTAAAAGCCTTTCGTATAATTTTCAAAAGACTGGTACTTTAGAGTTAAATAAAAATATCGTTATTGTAGGATGTGGTCCTGCAGGACTTTTCTGTAGTTATGTTCTTTTAGAAAATGGTTATAAACCTATTATTATTGAACGTGGTAAAGAAATTGATGAAAGAGTTATTGATGTAGAAGAGTTTTGGAATAATAATAAACTTGATACTGAATCTAATGTATTATTTGGAGAAGGTGGTGCTGGTACTTTTTCTGATGGTAAACTTAATACTTTGGTTAAAGATGAGTTTAATAGAGGAAGACATGCTTTTGAAATATTTGTAGAAAATGGTGCACCAAGTGAAATAATGTATGACTTTAAACCTCATATTGGAACTGATAAGTTAAGAGAAGTAATAAAAAATATGAGAGAAAAAACTATTTCTATGGGAGGAGAAATACGCTTTAATACATGTCTTACAGATATTATAATTGATAATAATAAAGTGTCTAAAATAGAAGTTAATGATAGTGAGTTTATTGATTGTGATGCTTTAGTTCTTGCTATTGGTCATAGTGCTAGAGATACTTTTAAAATGCTTCATGAAAAAGGTATTGTTATGCAGAACAAACCTTTTGCTGTTGGTGTTAGAGTAGAACATTCTCAGAATATGATTAATGAAAGTCAATATGGAATAAAATATAAAGATATTTTAGGACCAGCTAATTATAAATTAACTTATCAAACAAAAAGAAAACGCGGAGTATACTCATTTTGTATGTGTCCTGGTGGATATGTAGTTAACTCATCTAGTGAAGAAGGTATGCTTTCTATTAATGGTATGAGTAATTATAAAAGAGATAGTGGATTTAGTAATAGTGCTATTATTGTTACAGTAAATGAAAAAGATTATGGTTCTAGACTTTTTGATGGAGTTAAGTTTCAAAGAGACCTCGAGAAGAAAGCTTATGAACTAGGAAAAGGGAAAATACCTGTTCAAACACTTGATGGTTTTTATAAAAATAAAGTTTTACCTTTTGGAGATATTAAACCTTGTACTAAAGGAAGTTTTACTCTTTCTAACTTAAATGATATTCTTCCAGAATGTATTTCTTCTTCTATAAAAGAAGCTATGCCAGAGTTTGATAAAAAAATAAAAGGGTTTAATAATGGTGATACACTTTTATTTGGTGTAGAAACAAGAACTTCTTCACCAGTAAAAATATTAAGAGATGAAAATTTTAATTCTAATATAACTGGTATTTATCCATGTGGTGAAGGATGTGGTTATGCTGGTGGAATTACTTCTGCTGCAATAGATGGAATTAAAGTTGCTGAACAAATTGGAAAACTATATAAAAATTAGTTTTCTTTTTTTTGTAAATAAATGTAAATAAAATATTATTCTTAAAATTAAATTGATTAATTAGTATTGTTTGTGTTAAAATTAATAATAGGAGAGGTGTAGATATATGAAAATGAAGGATTTAAAAAAGAAAAGACTTAAAAAAAGTATTATTTTAACTGCTTTAATGTTTGTAGTTCTTGGTATTGGAGTTGGTTATGCTTATTTAAGAGATACTCTTACTATTGAAGATAATGCTAAGATGTCTATGACATGGAACGTATACTTTGATAATGTTCAGAAAGTAGGAAATAGTATTGATCCTAAGACTACACCAGTAATTAATAAAACTAGTTTTTCTACAACACTTCAGTTTACTGATGCATCACAAGTTTATGAAACAAAGTTTGATGTAAAAAATGAAGGAAGTTTAAATGCTTCAGTTAATAGTTTTACTTCTAATCCATTACCAACTGAATTACAAAGTTATTTTGATGTAAGTTTTACTTATAATGATGGAACTAATATTTCAAATGGTAATCTTATTTCTTCTAATAAAACTGATTCATTTAGGATTAGGATTTCTTTAAAGAATGGAGTAGATATTTCTGAACTTCCTGAAAGTATTCCTGTTACAGTTAATGTCAATTATGGTAAAGCTTCTCAAACTGATGTTGAAAGAAATATCCCTGTTATTAAAGTTTTAAGTGGTATGAAGGGTAATTTAAAGCCTGGAGATCAAATAAAAATAGGAGAAACAGAAGATTTCTATGTAATAAGTAGTAATTCAGAAAAAACAGTATTACTTGCAAAATATAACTTAATGGTTGGAGTTAATGGTAATTGGAATCAAATTCAAATTCCAACTAGTACTCCAGGGTATGGATTACAAAGTGTGGATGCTTTAGGTTATAATGATGTAATGAATGTAGCAACAGTAGAATTCTCAAGTACAAATTATTGGATGAATGGAAATGATTTACTAAGTCCATATAATGAAAATAATACAATATACTATGATGAAAATGGTGACTGGGATAAAAAATTTAAATACAGAAGTGATAATTCTGTAGCATATCCATATGTATATGATAGTAATAGTACAATATATGGGTATATAAATGGAAATGGTGGATATGTAGATAAATTAAAAGAAATGGGAGCACCATCTACGATTACAGGAAGACTTTTAACATATGAAGAAGCAGATGCAGCACAAACAATACAAGATAATGGAACATCAATAATGTCAAACGGGCAATCATACTGGCTTGGGTCGGCTTACAGCTTTTACGGCATGTGGGGCGTTTTTAGCAGAACCTCGAGCTTCGGCATCGGCGACTATGACATTGACCTCGGCTTTGGCGTTCGCCCGGTTATAGAAATCTCAACATCTGATATCTAAGCACGAAGTGCGCCAGGAGCGAAATTTGGGACAAATTTGCGCTCCACGTCCTTCTTGAGGGAAATTTTCTAAAAGAAAATATTCCCGAGAGGAGGAGAAAAGCTTTTGAAAAAAGCCTATAGGGAAATACTAGAAAGTGATCCCTGGTTGACAGTCTACGTTTAGTTTTGACTGGCTTGGGTCTGCAAGTGACAACAACAACGTGTGGAACGTGAACTCTGACGGCAACATCAACAACAACAACTATAACAATGACAACAACTATGGCGTTCGCCCAACTTTTCATAAAACTTAGGATTACGTAATTAATATTTGTAATGAGAAGCTATGAAAAACAAGTATTTTCCTTGCTAATATAGCAAAATATATATTATAGATGAATTCTTAGCCTAGTAACTGCAGTAATTAAAGTAGGTGAAAAGTGAAAAATTCTAGAACTATAATGACAAGAGGGGATTATTAAATATTCCTTCTTTTTTTATTTATTTGAAAGGAGGTGAGACAATGCTAGAAAAATATTATATATATAAGGTGAAATACAAAGAATATATAATTATGATGAAATATGGTAACTTTTATGAAATATTAGGTAATGATGCATTAATAATGAATAAAATTTTTAATTATAAAATAAGTAAACTATCTAATACTTTTAAAGTTGGTTTTCCTATTTCAAGACTTGAAAATATTATAAATAAATTAAATAATAATTCTATTAATTATGTAGTGTTTGATAAAGATACTATTACTAATATTAGTGAGTTTAAATTTAATAATTATAGTAATTATGAATTTGATTTAAATATTATTAATTATAATTCAGTTATGATTAATGAAATAATTAAGTTTTTGAATGATAATTTATTAAATAATGATATTACTTTGAAATTAGAAAAGATTAAGACATCTGGTAATATGTCAAGATGAAAATTATGGAAGTTCGTAGATAATTTCTCCCTTACCAAATAAATTATCTCATGCCAAAAACTGTTTAGATAAAAACTAAACATTAGTTCGTTAAAAATAACGAACTCAGTTTATTAAAGATTGAGTATTCGAGTCTATGGGACTGTAATATTGATTTTTTCGCAGTAATCCAAAAATCAATCTGACAAGTTTACGGGCGGATAAAACGAGTGCACGTTTATGTTGATGTTTAGTAACTTCCTTATATTTAGAATCACGTATATAATTGAATTAAACTTTTTGAGATATTATTAAGTGTGTAAAATATATAATACTGAATCAGTCTTGGTATAGCTATTGTTATTTGATGTTATACTAATTTTGAGTTTTTAAAGAATAAAGTTAGTTGTAACTTACAAAATTCCCTAAGGGAATTCTTTTTTTTGAAGTATTTTTTCTTTTCAATTTAAAAAAATAGTCATTTGTAATCTTTTACATTTTATTATATAACAGCACTACTTCCAAAAAGAAAAGGAGTGATGTTATGGAAGATAAAGAGTTTTATACCTGTAGGTATGATAGGACATTTAAAGAAGTGTTTATGAAGAAAGAAAATAAGGATTTACTTATTCCTCTTTTAGAAAGTATACTGGATATTAAAATTAAAGAGTTAACATATCTTAACTTAGAGAAGAATAGTGATAATGTGAGATTAAAAAGAAAACATTTTGATCTACATATTAAAACAGAAAACGAAAATATTCAAATAGAAGTTAATTCACAGATGAGAGATTATGTAAGATGTAGGAATGTATCATATCTATTTGATACATATTCTCATGATATTATAACGGGAGAAGAATATGATCAAAA
>DLOU01000066.1 GCA_002477275.1 Caryophanales bacterium UBA7476 | reverse complement strand
TACTTAAATCTTTTGTTCTTATTATCAATAAGTTTAATTAAATATCCTATTCCGATTGAAGAAAGTATTACCATGTCTACTTGAATGTTATAATAATATCTTGCATTTACTTCAATTAATAGGTATGCAACAAAATATAGTAAGAAGTTAATTATTATGAACAATTCCCATTTATCTCTCTTTTCTTTTCTCTTTTTTATTTGCCCATACATTACAAATAGTATTGTTAGTATGTTAATTACTCTTATATAATTTAATATTACATTTAAAATAATTCCACCAAATTGTTTTGTATTATTTACTTGAAATGTTTGATCTATATCATCATATAAGTATTGTACTTTAATCTTTCTATAAAATAGACCGGGCAATGTTTTAAAATCAGTCAATCTATTTTTTATTTCCTTTATTTCTAAATCTTTATCGTGTATGTAGTTAGTTTCATCATCGTAATTAAATTTACCACTATGTTCATAACTTAATCCACATAATACTTTCCAATATGGATTTGCATTTTTAAAACCTATTTTATTAATATTTGTTTTAATTATAAGAGTACTTGCTGAAATTGTTACTACAAAATATACAAGTACGATTGGGACTATTTTCTTTATAAATGGTAATATTTTTTTAGACGTAACAAAGAAATATACTGCTAAAGTCATTATATAGATTATTCCTTCTGCCCTTTCTAAATGTCCTAAAGCTATTAATAATCCTCCAAGAAGTAGATACTTTATATTATTATCTTTTTCTAATATAAAGTATACTCCAAGTAATATTAACATTAATGATAATTGCTGATTACCGAAAATTGTATTTAAATATATTGGATATAATGTTACAGTGTATATTAAACTTGAAATTTTTGCTGCCTTTTCATTAGATATTTTCCTTGATATTTTATATATTAATACTGTTATTATTGTAGAATAGATGCAGTTTAATATTTTTAAAACGAATGAGAATTTAAATATTTTTAGAATTAGTGCTTGATAAAATACATTAAATAACTGGTAACCAAATACTCCAAAATATGGGTCTGTTGTAAAAGATAAATCACCTTTTAAAACTGATTTTGATGCATGATACATCAAGTAATAATCCCCTCTTAATGGAATTTTAAGCACTATAACAGCAATAAGTTTTGTAATGAAGGAAAATATTACTAAAAATAGTACAAAATTTTTTATTTTCACTTTATCTACAAATAAATATATTATTACTACTGATAAAATTGATAATAATACTCCATTTTCAAAAGTAGATACAAAAATCAATATGCTTATAAAAATAAGCATAACTATAAATATCATTTTTTTTAAAATATCATTTAACTTTTTCATATCATCTAACCTCTTAAAATGAGTATATCACATCAAAATAAAAAGAACAATTTATTATTGATTGTTCTTTTCTGTAAATTTATTAAATTCTTTTATTTCTTTATCATCAAACGATGTTTTATTTAATTCATCAAATAGTTTTTTCTGCTCTTTTGAAAGCTTTTTAGGAGTTATAACTTTAAATATTAAATACATATTTCCTGTTTGACCTGTTGATTCATTTTTAATACCTTTACCTTTTATTCTTTGTTTATCTAAATTGTTTATACCACTTGGTATATTAAGATTAACATTTCCATAAAGTGTAGGTATAATTTTTTTACATCCTAAGACAGCTTCTGTAATTGTTAATGGAATTTCTAAATATATGTCATTTCCATCTCTTTTGTAGTATTCATGTTCTTTAACATAAAATTCTAAATATAAATCTCCATTCGGCCCACCATTTTCTCCAGGGCCTCCTTTTCCAGAGATTCTTCTTCTTCCTCCATTATCAATACCTGCTGGTATTGTTACTTTTATAGTTTTGTTTGTTTTAACTTTTCCTTTTCCACCACATACCTCACATTTTTTCTTATATGTGTGCCCTTCTCCGTGACAATCTGGACAAGTAGTTTTTGATAGGAATGAACCTAAAATAGTATGTTGTTCAGATGTTATAGTACCTGAACCATGGCATGTTGAGCATGTCTGTTCCCCTTTACCACCTTTTCCATCACATTCTTCACAATTTTCTATTATATCTAAGTTAAATTCTTTTTCAGTACCATAAACCGCTTCTTCAAAAGTAAGATTAACTTTTTTTAGAATATCTGATCCTCTAGTTTTTCTGTTTGTACTTCTTCCAGAACCACCAAAACCTCCGAAACCTCCACCGAAGAAACTATCAAATATGTCGCTTAGGTCAACACCATCAAATCCAGCTCCATATGAGGAGAAACCTCCCATTCCTGGACCAGCACTTCCACTTACACCTGCATGACCATATCTATCATATTGAGCTCTTTTATTTTCGTCACTCAATACTTCATATGCTTCTTGGGCTTCTTTAAATTTTTCGGCTGCTTTAGGATCGTCTTTATTTAAATCGGGATGATATTTCTTAGCTAGTTTTCTAAACGCACTTTTTATTTCTGCATCAGTTGCACTTTTCTCTATGCCAAGAACTTCATAATAATCTCTTTTATTATCCATAATTCACCTCTACTTCTTATAAATTTCGATAAATTCTTCTAATGTTTTATTAAACATCTCATTCGCACTATCAAATACTTTAGTATCATCAAGTGAAATATCTATTATTTTTAATAATTCTAATGGATAATCTTTTCCACCAGATTTTAATAGTTCAAGATATTTTTCTTTAAAGCCAGGAGTTTTTTCTAGAATATTTTTAGCTACATAACAAGCTATTGAAAGACTAGTTGCATATTGATATACATAAAACGGTGTATAGAAATGTGGTATTCTAAGCCATTCATATTTAATTTCTTCGTCTACTACTACATTATCTCCAAAATATTTTTTATTTAAGTCATAGTACATATTATTTAAGTAATCACTTGTAACTACTCCACCATTATCTACATAGTCATGAGCGTTTTTTTCAAACTCTGCAAACATTGTCTGTCTATATATTGTTCCTTTGAATAAATCAAGCTTTTCATTTAATATTGCAAGTTTCTCTTCTTTTGTTTTTACCTTCTTTAACATATAATCATTTAATATTAATTCGTTTGTTGTTGAAGCTATTTCTGCTAAAAATATTACATAGTCATGTGTTGCAAATGGTTGATTTTTACAAGAAAAGTATGTATGCATTGAATGACCAAGTTCATGAGCTAGAGTACTTACATCATTATACTCTTCTGTATAATTTAATAATACATACGGAACTGTATCATATGATCCAGTAGAATATGCTCCGCCTCTTTTATTCTTATTTGGATACTTGTCAATCCATCTATTATCAAATGCTTCTTTTAATTTATTTGTATATTCTTCTCCATATACTTTTAATGCATCTAATACTAATTCTTTCGCTTCTTCAAATGAATATTTTTTATCTAATTCTTTTACTGTACTTGCATATCCATCATATAAGTGAAATTTATCTAGCCCAAGCATTTCTCTTTTTATATCAAAGTATCTGTATAAATTTGGTAAGTTTGAGTGAACTGATTTTATTAGATTCTCATACAATTTAACTGAAATATTTTTATTATCTAAATAACTTTCTATTGATGAACTGTATCCTCTTAATTTTGCATTTATACTATCATAATTAAGTATGCTTGAATAAAGTGATGTAATTGTATTCTCTAATGATTTATATCCGTCATAAAGATTTCTAAATGCATTAATTCTTACATCTCTACTGGTTGATCTAATATATTTTGAATATGCGTTTTCATCAAATTCTTGTTCTTTCCCATTTTCATCAATTATGTTTTTAAATTTCATATCTGCATTTGTTAAATAACTGTATGCATTATCAGATGATTGAAATACTGGAGTAAAGGCTGCTATTATCTTTTCTTCTTCTTCTGATAAAGAATGCTTTTTTTGTCTTAAAATTGATTCTATTTCATGTTTAAATGGTTTTAATGAGTCTTCTTTTTCAATATACTCTCTTATTTTATTTTCATCTTCTCGTATAATTTTTGGATCTATACTAGAATTTATTTCACTAAATTTTGTATATAGAAGCACTGCTTTATCATATAATTCTTGATACACGGAGTTTGCTGTATCTTCATCTTTTTTACAATGAGCATATGTAAACATTTTATCAATTAATCTGACAAATTCTGATGCATCTTCATAGTATTTTGCAAAATCTTTACTACTTTCTAGTAGCTTTTTACTGTCTTCTTCTAATATAGGTAATAATTTTTCTAGTTTATCATAGTCTTTGTTATATAAATCAATATTTTCATAAATTAACTCTAAATTCCATTTATCTTCATCTTTTACTTCTTCTCTTAGCTTTGTATTCATCAATATCTCCTATATTTAAGAAAGTAGTCCTTATGACTACTTTCTATTATTCTTCTTCGTAATCTGCTTCTTCTGTATCGTCGTCTTTAGATTTTTTTGATTTTTTATCTTCTTTTGTTTCTTCCTCATTTTCTTCTTTTGCAGCTTGTTCATAGATTCTTGCTCCAAGTTCCATTGCTTTTTCTTGAAGTTTATCTTTAGCTTCTTTTAAATCATCTAAATCTATTTCTTCTTTAGCAAGTTCTTTATTTACTTTTTCAATTAATTTCTTAATTTCTTTTTCTTCTTTTTCTTCAACTTTATCTCCTAAATCTTTTAATGATTTTTCAGTTTGGAATACTAGTTGTTCTGCTTCATTACGAGCTTCTGCTACTTCTTTTCTCTTAGCATCTTCTTCTTTGTTCTTTTCTGCTTCTTTCATCATTTCTTCTACTTCTTCATCAGATAATGTAGTTGATGATGTAATTGTAATTGATTGTTTCTTATTTGTTCCTAAATCTTTAGCAGTAACGTTAACTATACCATTTGCATCGATATCAAATGTAACTTCAATTTGTGGTACTCCACGTGGTGCTGCTGGAATTCCTGTTAATTGGAAATTACCAAGAGTTTTATTGTCTGCAGCCATTGGACGTTCACCTTGAAGAATATGGATATCTACTGCTGGTTGATTATCTGCAGCTGTTGAGAATACTTCTTTCTTAGAAGTTGGAATTGTTGTATTTCTTGGAATTAATGTAGTCATAACGCCACCTAATGTTTCAAGACCAAGTGATAGTGGTGTTACATCTAGTAATACGATATCATTTACATCTCCAGTTAATACTCCACCTTGAATTGCAGCACCCATTGAAACTACTTCATCTGGATTAACTTCTTTTGATGGTTCTTTTCCAAGTTCTTTTTTGATTAAATCATATACCATTGGAATACGAGTTGATCCACCAACAAATATTACTTTGTCGATATCTTCTTTCTTTAATTTTGCATCCTTTAATGCTTTTCTAACTGGATCTAGTGTTGATTCAACTAAATCACGAATTAAATCTTCAAATTTAGCACGAGTTAGTGTTAAATCTAAGTGAAGTGGTCCTCCATCTTCTCCTTGAGCTATAAATGGAGCTGATACTTGTGTAGAAGTAACCCCTGATAAGTCTTTTTTAGCTTTTTCAGATACTTCTTTAAGTCTTTGCATAGCCATTTTATCTTTTGATAAGTCTATACCATTTTCTTTCTTAAATTCATCTACCAAATAATCCATGATTGCTTCATCGAAGTCATCTCCACCAAGCTTGTTGTTACCATTTGTTGATTTAACTTCAAATACACCATCACCAAGTTCTAGAATTGAAACATCGAATGTTCCTCCTCCTAAGTCATAAACTAAGATTGTTTGTTGCTTATCTTGTTTATCAAGACCGTATGCAAGTGCTGCAGCAGTTGGTTCATTTATGATACGTTCAACTGTAAGACCAGCGATTTTACCAGCATTTTTAGTTGCTTGACGTTGAGAATCGTTAAAGTATGCTGGAACAGTAATAACTGCACGATCTACTTTTTCTCCTAAATAGCTTTCTGCATAATCTTTCATATAAGAAAGAATCATTGCTGAAATTTCTTCTGGTGTATATTTTTTATCTTCTGCTTCAACTTTTTTACCAGAACCCATTAATCTCTTAATACTACTGATTGTATTTTTATTAGTTAATGCTTGACGTTTAGCAGCATCTCCAACTATTCTTTCACCTTTTTTAAATGCTACTACTGAAGGTGTTGTTCTTCCTCCTTCTGGATTTGGAATTACGACAGGACTTCCTGCCTCTAATACTGACACACAACTGTTTGTTGTACCTAAATCTATACCTATAATTTTACTCATTATTTATCTCTCCTATTCATCTATTTTATTAATTTTAACTGTCGCAGGACGAATTACTCTATCCTTTAACATATATCCTTTTAATAGTACTTCAAGTACTTCGTCTTCATTATGCCCATCTACTTTATCTGTAAGTAGAGCTTGTTCTAGTTTTGGATCAAATTCTTCACCAACTCTACTAATTGGAGTAACTCCATACTTTACAAGTACATTATTTAAATCTGAAAACATGATTTTAAAACCTGATAAGAATTTTGAAAATGCGTCTTCTAAGTTATTATCATCATATTTAACTGCTCTTTCAAAGTTATCAATTACCGGAAGAAGGTCTACTATAATATCTTGATTACAATATTTTTTAATTTTTTCTACTTCTTCGTCTTTTCTTTTTCTATAATTAATTAACTCTGCTTGAGTATATTTAACTTTATTAGCAAGTTCTTCACTTAATTTTTTTAAGTTTTCATTTTCTTTTCTTAAAACTTCTATTTCTTGATCTTTGTTTTCAATTTCTGAATCAAGATCATTCATTACTTCATTTATTTCAGGTTTTGTTTCAATGTTTTCTTTAATATTTTCTTTTTTCTTATCTTTATTTGCCATACTTTATTACCTTTCAATGTTTTCTTTAATATATTCAAGTATTCCTACTACTCTTTCATAATCCATTCTTTTTGGCCCAATTATAGCAATTGTTCCATTATCTTCTTTAGATTTGTAATTAGTTTTTATTACAGTAACATCATCATCTATATTGTTTTCTTCTCCAATATAAATTTCTATGTTGTTACTATTATCTTTATGAATACTTCTTATATTATCTATTACATCTTTATTTTCTAGTTTACTATATAGTTCCTTCATCTTTGTACTATCAGTAAACTCAGGTTGATCTAAGATATTGTTTTTTCCTTGAAAATTAACGTTTCCTTTTACATTAGTGAAATCTGTAAACACATTATAAAAGGCATTATATATTTGTTCATGTTGCTCAACATATCTTCCGATTATTGGCTTTACTTCATACTCTAATTTCTGTGACACCTCATCTATTGGTGTACCTACTATTAGGTTGTTGATTAGTCCTACGGTTTTCTTTATTTCTTCTTGTGATACATCTTTTAATGATATCGTTTTATGTTGAACGTGCCCTTTGTCAGTTACAACTATTACTGTTATAAACTCTTCATTTATTGGGATAACTTCAATTTGTTTAAGAAGATTATCGTGTGATGAACTCCCTAAAACAACAGTTGTATAGTTTGTCATATCTGCTACTACTTCTAAGCTCTTAGATATTGTATCAGATAAGTTAAGTTGATGATTGTCGAATATTACTTTAAGTTTGTACATATCTTCTGCTTTCATCTTCTTAATACTCATTAAATTATCAACATAGTAACGGTAACCTTTTTCACTCGGTACTCGTCCACTAGAAGTGTGTCTCTTCTCTAGTAAGCCTAAATCCTCTAAAGCTTTCATCTCGCTCCTAACGGTAGCTGATGAACACTTTAATCTCTTACAAATGAGATTGGAACTTACTGGTTTAGTTAATTTAATGTACTCTTCAACTATTAAAGTTAGTATTTTTTCTTCACGTTCTGTCAACATGAAAATCAACCTCCTAGCACTCAAATTCTTAAAGTGCTAATTTAATTATACTACAACTTTAGCACTTGTCAACATATATTGCTAAAAAAATAGAATAAAAAAACAGAAGTTAATACTTCTGTTTCAGACTGTTGACAAA
>DLOU01000032.1 GCA_002477275.1 Caryophanales bacterium UBA7476 | reverse complement strand
TAGAGAATGGATAAGTGCAGAAAAAGATGACATGATGATAGAAAATTCACTAAAAACACAGTTTAGAAAAGAAGGACATGAAGAAGGAAGAGCTGAAGGGTTAAAATTAGGAAGAGCCGAAGGAAGAGCCGAAGGAAGAGCAGAAGGAAAAGCAGAAGGGGAACGCATAGCAAAATTAGAAATTGCTAAGAATTTTAAGGAAAATGGAATTGATATAGAAATAATAGCCAAGTCAACTGGACTATCGATTGAAGAAATTGAAAGATTATAAAAAACTAAATCTAAAATAAAGATTTAGTTTTTATATTGTCTATTAAATAACTCTTTTTATAATTACTATTAAGTCTTATCATACTTTCAATTATCTCTTTATTTTCTTTAGTAAAAAGACATTTATGAACATGCTCCCAAGTAAAATAATCAGATAGATAACCTATATCAAATCTCCCTAAAAAAGAAATAGTAAATAGGTTAAAACAATAAGAATCAAGTGCATCTAAATCACCACATCTATCAAGAAACCTTTTCTCAATCTTATCACAAACATCAAAATCATATTCACCAATTCTTAAATTGTCCAAATCACACATCTGAATAATACTTCTATCTTTAGAAGTTAAAAAGTTTCTTTCATTGAAATCTCCAATATAAATTCCTTTACTATTTAATATTTCAATTCTATCTCTAATCATTTTTAAAAGTTTAATTTTAATTTTTTTCTTATCAAATATATCAAGTGTTTGATTATCAGATTTTTCCATCGTATAACCTGTAAAATTACCATCAGTATATAAAAGATCAAGTACTTTAACATCATTTTTTAGTTCTTCTATTTCGGGAATAAGTAATAGTTTTTGTTTTTTATTTTCAAGAAAGTCGGGATTTGTATGCTCAAACATATTAAATTTTTTATATAAAACTACTTTATCATAATAATCTGAATCAAAATATTTATATATTATAGATTCATATCCACATCCAAAAGTATTTTGAATTGCATCTTTTTTTACTTCTAGTTCTCGCACACAATCACCTCCTTTAAATAAATAACAAAATATGTTAATATTATATATGAAACGAAAAAAATATCAAGTTTTTAAGGAGTTAAATATGAATAAAAACGTACTTGTAACAGGAGGCTCTCGTGGTATAGGAAAAGCTATAGCACTTGAATTTGCTAAAAATGGATACGATGTAATTGTTAATTATAAAGAAAATGAAATAGAAGCAAATAAAACATGTGAAATAATTAAAAGTATGGGAGTTAGTGCTATAGCAGTAAAGTGTGATATTTCAAATGAAGATGAAGTAAAAGAAATGTATGAATTAGTTAAAGAAAAATATAATCATTTAGATTGTTTAATTAATAATGCAGGTATTGCTAATGATGGAGTTTTCTTTGATAAAACAAAAGAAGATTTTGTAAAGGTTTATGAAACTAATCTAGTTGGACCATTTCTTTGTGCAAAATATTTAAGAAAATTAATGGACAAATCATCAAGTATAGTTAATATTTCATCAACAAATGGAATAGATACATATTACACTTATAGTGCAGATTATGATGCCTCAAAAGCAGCTCTTATATTGCTTTCAAATAATTTAGCAGTAGAACTTGCTCCAATAAGAGTTAATACTATATGTCCAGGATGGGTTAATACAGAAATGAATAAAGAACTTGACAAAGATTATATAAAGGAAGAAGAAGAAAAAATACTTTTAAAACGTTTTGCTGAACCAGAAGAAATAGGAAAAGTTGCAGTTTTCTTATGTAGCGATAATGCTTCATACATTAATAAAAGTATAATTAGAGTAGATGGTGGTTTTTATGAATAATGAAAAAATAGTTGTAGAATGTGAAGAAAAAATAAAAGATGAACTAAAAAAGATAGATGAAGTAGTTTTATTTAATAGTAAAAAAGTTCTAAATGCATTCAGGGAAGAATGCGTTATGGAACAAGATTTGGGTGAAACAACAGGATATGGTTATAATGACTGTGGAAGAGATAAAATAGAAAGAATATTTGCAAAAATTTTTAAAGCAGAAAGCTCAGTTGTTCGTGGACAATTTATATCAGGAAGTCATGCACTTAATGTAGTTTTCTTTGCTCTTCTTCGTCCAGGAGATACTTTACTTAGTATTTCAGGAAAACCATATGATACATTAGATGAAGTAATTGGAATAAAAGATAATCCTTCGTCTTTAAAAAGTTTTGGTATTAAATACGATGAAATCGATTTAGTTGACAATGACTTTAATTATGAAGAAATAGAAAGGTATCTAAAAGAAAAAACACCTAAAGTAATTGAAATACAAAGATCAAAGGGTTATTCAACTAGAAAAAGTTTAACTTTAGACAAAGTAGAAAAAGTAATTAAGTTAATTAAATCAATTAATAAAGATATAATTATAATGATAGATAATTGTTATTGTGAATTTGTATCAGAAAAGGAACCAATAGAAGTAGGAGCAGATATATGTGTAGGTTCTCTTATTAAAAACCTAGGTGGAGGAATTGCTCCTAATGGTGCATATGCAGTTGGAAGACGTGATTTAATAGAACTTGTTGGAGAAAGACTTACTCTTCCTGGAGAAGGATTAGAAGTTGGACCATCTATGGGAATGAATAAAAAAATATTACAAGGTTTATTCATGGCTCCAAGTGTAGTAGGTAGTGCCTTAAAAACAGCAATATTAACTAGCTCTGTAATGGACTTTCTTGGATATGAAGTAGAACCAAAATATAATGAAGAAAGAGCAGATATTGTTCAAAATATTATCTTTCATAACAAAGACAAATTAGTAAAATTTGTTTCTGGTATTCAAAGAGCTTCTGCAATAGATTCAAACAGTGTAGTAGAGGGATGGGATATGCCAGGATATAGTGATCCAGTTGTTATGGCATCAGGCTCATTTACACAAGGCTCATCAATTGAACTAAGTTGTGATGGACCACTAAGAGAACCATATATAGCTTATATGCAAGGCTCTCTTACATATGAATATGGAAAGCTAGGACTAATAAGTGCATTAAATTATTTGGATAAATAAATCATAAAAATAAATTATCCTCATATTATTAAGTGATAGGAGGATAAAGATGAACAAACAAAATTTATGGTTTTTAACATTATTAAGTTTAATTCTAGTACTTGGAATTTATTATGTAACAATGCCAAATGAATTACTTCTTGGTAAAGGTACAAATAAAAAAGTAAAAGAAGTTAAAGAAGTTAAAACAGAAGTAAAAGAAGTAGCAACACTTGAAGCAATGAGAGTGAGTAAACAAGAAGAAAGAGAAGAGAAAATTTCATCTTTACAAAAAGAATTAACAAAACAAGGAAAAACAACAGAAGAAAAAAATAGTTATTATGAACAATTAAAGTATTTAAATGAACTACAAGGTAAAGAAGAAAAATTAGAAAAGAAAATTAAAGAACAACTTAACTTAGATTGTTTTATAAAAATAGACAAAGAAAACATTTCTTCAGTATGTGCCTCTGAAAAACATGATAATAAACTAGCAAATAATGTTATGAGGACAATACAAGAAGAGTATAAAGAAAAAATGTATATAACAGTAAAATTTGAAAAGATGTAACTATAAAAGAAATCTCTCATATAATACTATTAGAAAGAATATGAGAGGAATAGCTTATGTCTAAAAAAATATTAACAAAAAGAGAAAATGAAATATTTAATAAATTAATTGAAAATAAGACAACAAAAGAAATAGCAACTGAACTATCAATTAGTGAAAAAACTGTAAGAAATCATATATCCAATGTAATGCAAAAACTTGGAGTAAGTGGTAGAGCCAGTGCTGTTGTTGAGTTAATTAGACTAAAAGAATTAAATATTAATTAGTTCTTTTTTTTTACTTTCTTCATATTATTTATTAGGTGATTATATGTTAAGAACTAAAGCTTTAAGAAAAATATTGATAACTTCAATTACTCTTTTTATATTCTTAACAATTTATGTTATTAAATCGGTTCAAAATGAAAATGTATTAGATGTAAATTTAGAAGTAGAATATGTAAGTAATATGGGAACTACAAATATATATTTATTAAATGAAGATAACTATTTAGTAAAAAATGAAATACTCCTTACAAAAAAAGATAAAAAAGAACAAATTATGTATGTACTTGAATATTTAATAGAAAATAATAAAAAAACATATAGTAGTAAATTAAAAGGGCCACTTCCAAAAAGTACAAAGATTATTGATGTAGATTATAATGATGGAAGTGTAACAATTAATTTTTCAAAAGAATTTTTAAATTTGAAAAAAGAACAAGAAGAAAAAGCTATAGAAAGCATAGTTTATAGTATTATGGAATTAAAAGAAATAAATGGTATATATATAAAAGTAGAGGGAAAACTATTAGAAGAACTTCCTAATTCAAAAAACAAAATAACTTATCCACTAAACAAGGATATAGGAATAAATAAAGAATATAATTTAAATAGTAGAAATGATATAAATAAAACAGTAGTTTATTATCTTGAAGATATTGATAATACCAACTATTATGTTCCAGTGACAAAGTACTTAAATACAACAGATGACAAGATAAAAGTTATAATTGATTCACTTACAACAAGTTACATATATGAGAAAAACTTAATGAGCTTCTTAAATACAAATTTAAAATTAAATAATTATAATGAAGAAGAAAAAGTATTCTTTTTAGATTTTAATAGTAATTTATATGATAAAAACAATAAAGTATTAGAGGAAGTTATTTATAGTATTAGTTACTCTGTTTTTGATAATTATGATGTAAATAGTATAGTTTTTAGTGTAGATGGAAAAGATATAAGAACAGTTTTTCAAGACGAATTAAAGTAAAAAAATGTGAAAAATAAAGGATGAAGTAAAGTAAATGTT
>DLOU01000045.1:4465-4607 GCA_002477275.1 Caryophanales bacterium UBA7476 | reverse complement strand
ATAGTTGATATAATGCTAGAAATAATAAAAAAAGTCAAGATAAATAAAAGTCTTCTAATTATTTTAAAAATATTAATGCCTCCTTATTTTGAAATTTTCTTTTTGATTTCTAATTTTGAACCTTGTTTTCTATGAAATAAAA
>DLOU01000045.1:4194-4446 GCA_002477275.1 Caryophanales bacterium UBA7476 | reverse complement strand
AATACTAAAGGACAGAAAAAATAAATTAATTATTCTTGAAATAAATATCACCGCCTTACAATTTTTATCATAATACAATATTTTTTTTAATTTGTCTATACTTTTTTTAAAATTTATGATAAAATAAATATTGTCGAAATAAAAATATATTGAGAAATCAATAGAAACACATTATAAGATTTTTAAAAAAATTAAAAATAGATTATCTTAAAAAGGGAGGATTAAAAATGAAGTTTAATAAAGATACAAAAA
>DLOU01000045.1:3859-4006 GCA_002477275.1 Caryophanales bacterium UBA7476 | reverse complement strand
ACAATTGATGTGAAACAAAATAAATAAAAATTGAATAAGTGATTTAAATCATATATAATTGAGTTGCGAAACCATTATATAAAGGAGATTTAAATCACTTATGAATACTATTATAACAGAAAAGAAAGAAAAAAGATACCTTCCACA
>DLOU01000045.1:0-3834 GCA_002477275.1 Caryophanales bacterium UBA7476 | reverse complement strand
AATTATGTGTGTAGAAAGTACCATATATCAAGGGTTTCATTGTGGAGATGGAATAAAATATATGATGGAACAAATGAAAGTATAACAGATAAATCACATAGACCAAAAAGTAAACATCCAAATGCTCATACAAATCAAGAAATAAGATGGATAAGAAATTATGTAAGAAGAAACCCAAGAATAACATTGTGTGAGCTATGGGTGAAGTTAAAGAGAGAAAAGGGATATACAAGAACGATAACGGCTTTATATAGAGTAATGAGAAGATTAAATATAAAGTTTTATAAAGGAATGCAAATAAAAGATACCGCAAAAAAGAAACATAATAAGAAATATGAAACACCAAAGAATATAGGAGAGAAAGGACAAATGGACGTAAAATACGTACCAAATGAGTGTAAAAGTGAAGTATTACCAGAAGACAAAAAATTCTATCAATATACATATATAGATGAAGCAACAAGGGAAAGATTTTTATATTGGTATGAAGAACATACACCAGCAAATACAGTAGATTTCGTAAAAAGATTGATACAGTATTTAGGGTATAAACCAAAAGAAATACAGACAGATAATGGAATAGAATTCACATATAACAAGGCAAATATAAAGAAAGTACATCCGTTAGAGAAGCTGTTAAAAGAATTAGGAATAAAACATCATAAAATACAACCTAGGACTCCACAGCATAATGGAAAAGTAGAAAGAAGCCATAGGAACGATAATGAGAGATTTTATAGTTACTTAAAATTCTATAGCTTAGAAGATTTAAGAGAACAAGGAAAAAGGTATTTAAAAAGATCTAACAATATTCCGATGGCTGTATTAAAGTATTTAACACCAAAAGAGAAACGAGCTGAATTGGAAGTATTTGGAATGATTAATTACGCAATTTAATTATAATGATTAAATTTTTATATATTTTTGTTTCACATCATTGACACAACAACAAAAAATTTCAATTTTTTTTCACAAATGTAGTGTTACAATTGATGTGAAACATTTCTATACAAAAAAAGTGAATCAAGTTGTATAATATTGAGTTGCAATCCAAATTACACGAAAGGACTTGATTCACAATGAATATTATAAACGAAAATAACGAGAAATGCAAAAGATATTTACCTCATGAACTAAAAACTAGAGAAAATGCTGTTAAAACTTATAGAAATGGTAATTCAATTGATTATGTATGCAGAAAATATCATATTTCTAGGGTCTCCTTATATAGATGGAATAAAAGGTACGATGGTACTAAAGAATCTCTATTAGACAAATCACATAAACCTATCTCTAAACACCCTAATGCCCATACTGATGAAGAAATTAAATGGATTGAAGATTTAGTAAAAAGACATAAACATGATGGTATAACATTATGTGAGCTATGGTATAAGTTGAGAATAAATAAAGGTTATTCTAGACATATTGGTAGTCTATATAGGGTTATGAGAAAATTAGGTTATTATAAACAAATTAATATAAATAACACTTCTAAATATACTCCTAAAAAATATAACACTCCTACAACGATTGGTATTAAATGGCAAATAGACGTTAAATATGTTCCAGATTGTTGTAAATCTAATTTATTACCATGTGATAAAAGATTTTATCAATATACTTGTATTGATGAAGCATCAAGAGAAAGATTCTTATATTGGTATGATGAGCATACACCATCTAATACTGTTGATTTTGTTAAAAGATGTATTACTTATTATGAATATGCTCCAGTAGAAATACAAACAGATAATGGAACAGAATTTACTTGGA
Source organism: Caryophanales bacterium UBA7476 (assembly GCA_002477275.1). Taxonomy (GTDB): domain Bacteria; phylum Bacillota_I; class Bacilli_A; order RF39; family UBA660; genus CAG-417. The sequence continues at coordinate 2,058 of DLOU01000045.1, read as the reverse complement.
ATCAAAGCAAAATTCACAAAATACACCCATTAGACGAATTATGTTACAGCCTAAATATAGAACATCATAAAATAAGACCAAGAACACCTAGACATAATGGTAAAGTGGAAAGAAGTCATAGAAATGATAATGAAAGATTCTATAATTATTTAACATTCAATTCATTAAAAGATTTAAGAAACCAAGGTAAAAAATATTTAGAAAGATCTAATAGGATTCCTATGGCAGTATTAGATTATAAATCACCAATTGAAAAAAGAAAAGAATTATTGATTTGTTTGCTTATTAATTATAATAAATTTTTTTCTTTAGTCAATGCAAAATAAATTTGACTTCGTCAATCATTGACTAAATCCAAAAATTAATTATTTTGAAGTTAGCAAACAAAAAAACAACTCAAAAAATTTGAGTCATTTACTGAAAAAATTTGTTTCACATCATTTACAAACGTACATATTTTAAATTTTTTTATTTTTTTAAANNTCAGGACAAAAATATAGTTTAAATTAAAAAAGTCCCTTTTTCTCAATAAATACAATAGTTTGAGCAAAAAAATATACTTAAAAACCGTTTTGTAGTATACTTGTATTATATAGAAAATATAGGTGATAAAATGGCTAAACCTCCAAAAAAATATAGTAATTTAAGTAAAGAAGAAATTAAATTTATTAAAAACAAATTAGGAATTACAAAAATTCAAGATATTGATACTGCAATTTTAAAAGAACTTAAAGAATCATTAAAAGAATTAAAAGACTCTCGTAATAAAAATATGATTTCATTTAAATTATGGGATGTTATAATTTGTGTGATTTTGGCTTCCTTTGCTAATTGTGATAATTGGGAAGAAATACATTTATTTGTAGTTGATAATTATAGTTGGCTAAAGAGTTTTCTTCAAATGACTGGTGGTATTCCTAAAGCTAGTTCTTATGAAAGAATTATAAGTTTAATTGATGCTAATGAACTGAATAAAATATTATTTGATTTTTTTAAAACTCTTACAAGAAATCTAAACCCCGAAATTAAACTTAGAAATTTTGATGGACGTGTTAACAATGGAAGCAAAAGAAATAATACTATTTTAAATAATGGAAAGAAACCACTTAACTGTTTAAACTGTTATGATAATGAATATGGATATTGNNGTATTGAAACTGTACCAATTGATGAAAAAACAAATGAAATACCCACTATTGAAACTTTAATAAGCGGAATGAATCTATCTGGCATAATTGCAACATGGGATGCATTAAATACACAAACTAAAAATGTTAAAGCTGTTATAAATGCTGGTGGCAATTATATTATTCCTATCAAAGAAAATCAAAAAACTTTTTATAATGATTTGAAATTATACTTTGATTCAAAAAAATGTGAAGAAATAATTGCTGGTAATTCCAAATCGGTATATTATACTGAAAGTGAAAAAAATCATTCATCATTCATTAAATACGAATATTTTCAAACATCTGATATTAATTGGTATTCTAATCTTTCTGATTGGGAAAAAGTACATAGTTTTGGATTAGTAAAAAAAACAATTACTAAAAAAGCAAAAGTTAAAAATGAACCANNGAAAGAAAAAATGCAAAAAAGAAAATGATTGAAAAAATAGTTACAACAACTGAATATAGATATTATATTTCTAGCAAACAAGTTAATATTAAAGAGTTTAGTATTGCAACTAGACAACACTGGGCAGTTGAAAATAAAATACATGGACACTTAGATCTTACATTTAGTCAAGATAAAAATACCACCACTAATAAAAAAGCACTATTAAATTTAGAAATAATACACAAATTTGTGTTAGCTGTATTAAGTAGAGCAAAACCTAGATATAAAAAGAGTTTAAAAATAATTAGAAAGCATTTATCAAATAATTTTGAAGAATTTTTACCAGAGTTATTTTGTTATCTTATGTTAAACTAGCAAACGGTTTTTGGCCATAAAAAAACTTGCAATCCCTTTATTTGTATGGATTTAACAAGTTTTTTAAATAAATTTATATTTTTATCCTGATTAAATTTTATTTTTTTGTGATAGACTAGTTAA
>DLOU01000025.1 GCA_002477275.1 Caryophanales bacterium UBA7476 | reverse complement strand
TTTTCTTGTAAATATTTTGTTTGATGGAAAATGGAATTCTGCCGATGTTGAATATCTTTCTATATACTTTAAAATAATATATTTAAAATATATGATATTAGATTTTGATTTAAATAGCGATACTGATGATAAAATTAATTATTTCCTTAATTGTTTTGAAACTAATAAATTTAATAAAAAATATGGTGCAGATGTAGATGATTTTTTAAATACTCTTTGTATTTATTTAAGAAAGGAGGTTAAGAAGAATGAGATTTTATTTATCAAAAAATAATATTCTTAATATTAAAACTTTAGAAGAACTTAAGGAATGTGAAAAATCTAATGATAAGAATATTTTAAAAGATCTTTTAAAATATTATAAACTTATAGATGATTATGATGGTATTAGTAGAATTATAACTAGAAAAGATTTAGATAAAGATAGTAATATAGATTTTATTAATTATTATAGATGTATTTATTATGACTATAAAAATAATAAGTTTATGTTTGATAAATATATGTATATATTATCTGATTTATATAAGTTAAAATTTAAGATTAGTAAAGTAAATGAAGTTTTTAAACTAAGTGAAATTTTTGAAGAAGATATTTTACCTAATTTATCTTTATATCTTAAGTCAGATAAATATTTGGTTTATGAATTATACTCTTGTTATTATATAGTTACTAAGAAAGAAATAGAGTTAGTTGAAAAGAAGTTAAAGAAAGATATAGAAAAAATAATTAAAAAAGATGAAATAAATATTCATGAATTTTTCTTTATAGATTTTTTACTTACTATCTATGTTAATTTATATCATTTATCTTATTCTGATTTTGATATTGTTAAAAGAATGAGAGAAAAATTTTCTATTATTGATGACATGGTTAAAAAAGTAGAAGATGCTATTATTATATACAATGAAACACTTGGTTCTAAAGTTAATGAAATAAAAGAGGCTATTTGTAATACTTTAAGATTATTAATTACTTTGTGTGATTCTAGTAGTGATCAAGATATATTAGTTTCTAGAATAGAAAAGTATTCAGATATAAGTCATTATACAAAGTTTTTAGAAAAAGTTAGTAAAATGGAATCTAAAGATTTTAGTATGAATGATTTTATTGAAGAGATTAAAAAGATAATTAAATCAGGCGAGAAAGAGAATATTTTATCTATTATTGGTCTTTATTCATTGAAAAGTTTAACTGAAGGTGAAAAGAATACTTTTATAAAAAAGTTAAAGAGTTTTAAAAATCTTACTGATGAACAAAAACTCGAGATAAATATTGGTATAGAGACTACTAAGTTTTGGTGTGGTGATAAATTTAATTTAGAAGTATTAGATGGTAAATATGTTCTTAATCCTTTACTTTTAAATTTTATAGAGTTTGATAATAATATTATTTCATATGAGCAATTACTTGAGAATATTAATAAGATGGATTTAATTGATACTATTTCTATATCTAATTGGAAAAGAATTAGATTAATAATGAAAGGTTGTAATCCTAATTGGTTAATTTCTATTATTACTAAAATTAGTAATAGATCTATTTATGATTATTCCTTTTTGAAAATGATTAATCAAATTTTTGTTGATATATATAATGAAGATGAAAAAATGATTTTAACTGATTTTTCTCGTTTAGAGATGATTGCAAGTAGTATTGATATACATAAAAGATTTAATTATGTTGTATCACTTATATATATAAAAATATATAATTTATGGGATGATAATTCTAAAGAACTTGTTTCTAATGTACTTTCTAATTTAGATACTAGATTAGATACTTATGAAAGTAGACGAGGTTATATAAATATGATTGCTCAATGTATGATTATATTTAATGATTATACTTTGTTAGAAATGGTTTTGGATTCTTCTAAACAGTTATTAAAAGATGAAGATTACTATATTATATATTCTGTCCTTATTCATGCTTTAAAAGATGTCTCAATGGATGTTTATATTAAATCAATTAAATATTTAAACAAGTTACTTATTAAAGAAGAAAAAATATTAGAAGAAGATTATAGGTTAATTGGTTTAGTTGCTGGTAAAACTCTTTCTAAAGAAATAACTTATAATTTGGATTTTGGTAAACTTGTTTGTGATAATGAAAAAGATTATGTTCTTATAGATGATTATATTGAAGAACTTGATCATGTATATGAATGTTGTGGTATTAAAACGAAAGAAAAAAGATTAGATGGGTATTATGATGTTAATTTAATTGAAGTTCTTCTTCAAAGAATATTCTTTGCATTTATGGAGACATTTAAAGCTGGTAAGAAAATAATGTTAAATAAGAATGCAAGTGGGGAAGATATTATTAAAGAACTTGAAAAAGCTGTTGGACATGATAAAAGGGTAAAGATAAAAGAACAAATTGAAAATGGAGAACTTATTGATAATCTTTGGCTTAATTATATTAATGTTCATGATTTATTTAAGATAATAAAACTTGGAAATAGTAAGATGTTTAGTTCTTCTATAAATAGGTTTTTCTTAATTAATAATTTTATTCTTCATCCTACATCTTTAATATTACTTTCTAGATTAGGTTTACTTGGTAAAATTGTTAATGATGATAATTTATTTATACTTGGGTCTACTTGCAAAGAAATAATAAAATTAAAGGAAAATGGATATTTAGATTATTCTGATATTATTAATAATACATCTGTTTTTTATGACGATTTACTTGATGATTGTTCTTCCTTTATTAGTGAAATAATAGAGAATGGAAGAAAAATAGAGGTTACTAATGCTAATGTTTTGGGAATAGTTAGTTCTAATAATATGAATTCTATAGATAATGATATATTTAAGCAAGCAGTACTTGAAAATGGAAAAGTAAATTTAATTACTGAAGATACATTTTATTTATATAATAAACCATTTAGTAATTTTTCTTATAGTGCTTTTTCATATATTATTTCTTTGTATTTGAATAAAACTATTGATTCAGAGTGCTTTTATAATGTTATTTTAGAACTTGAAAAGATGAATTATAAATTATATGTTGATTTTGATATATATAAAAATTTATTAAATCTTCCTAGTGATAGTTATAAGGATAAAATACTTTGTATTTTAAAAAAGTATCAAGATTAAAAAATTACCAATATTTGGCAATTTTTTTAATCTTATTTGGTAAAATATGGTAATTGTTATTTTTTATAACGAATTACCAAAAATTGGTAGTTTTCATTTTTTATATTTTTATTTACATGTGTAAACTTATATGTTAATATATGTATTAAAGGAGTACAACTATGGATATAAAACATACAAAGAATTTTGATAATACATTAAAAAAATTAAAATCTCATCATAAAGAATATAATAATTTTTTAAATATTTTGGATATTATTGAACATGCTAGAGATTTTAAGGTGTTGACTAATTTACCCCAATGTAAAATGTTTAACTTTGAGAGATTAAAGTATGATAAAAGTGAATATTATTCTTTTAATTTATCTAAAAGTCGAGGTGTAATACGATTAATAGTTAAACCTGTAGATGATAATAGTGTGGAGCTATATCTTATTATGATAAGTTATAATCATTATGAAGATTTTGATCCTAGAAAGGTGATTTTTTATGAATAACAAAAGATTAAATAAATTTGGTGAAGAGTTAGGAGAATTACTTGAATTTCAGAATATATCAATTGCTGATTATGCTGATAGAATAGGTACAACTTCTAAAAACTTAATTGATATTATAAGTGGCAAGGTAACACTGTCATTTAATATGATTTGCAATATTTCTTTTATATCTGATATTCCAGTTGATTATATTTGTAGTGTAGAAAAAAGTTTTGATTTAGATTGTAAAATAAATGATTATATAAATGAAAAAAATATTTCTATAAGACAATTTATTAATAAGTTTGATTATAAGGAATTAAAGAATCAATATAATATAACCTATAAAAATGATTTAAATGATTATAGTATTGCTAGAAGTATATTACATTATTTGAGATTAAATGATCCTAATCTTATTTATAAAGAGAATAATCATATTTTCTATAAAAGTAATAATGATAAACCTGAATTACTTGCTTTATGGCTTGAAAGATGTTTTAGGATTATTCAAGAACAAGAACTTTCTGAATATAAAAAAGAAAATATTGATAAACTAGTTTGTTTTGTTAGAGAAGAAGCTAGAAATTATAGATTTGATAAAGAAAAACTTATTAAAGAGTTTAATAAGAATGGTATCTTCTTAGCAATAGAACCTGATTTAAAAGGTGCTAAAATAAGAGGGGCATTTAGAGTTCTTAATAATAAGCCTGCTATATATTTAACTCCTAAATATAAGAGATGTGGTGATATATATTTTGCTCTTCTTCATGAACTTGCTCATTGTAAAAGTGATTTTAACAGGGCTAAGAGTGGAAGTATTGTAAGTCTTGAAAAAGGGGATTCTACATCGGATTATGAGATTAAGGCTGACAAGACAGCTTATAACTGGATGGTTAATGATAAAGTTTATGAAACTATAAAAACAAGTAAAGAGCTTGATGATAATGAAGAAGTACCTTGTTTTGTTGTTTATAGATTAGCAAGTGATGGATTAATTAGTTATAATTCAAATGAGTATCAGAAATATAACAAAGTAATTGATAATAATTAGTATAGAAAATTACCAAAATTTGGTAATTTTTTTGTGTTTAATAAATTTTGCTAATTATAATACATTCGAGGTGATTAGATGAATTTTTATGAGCAGATAAAAAATGAACTGATTGAAAATGAGATTAATAGAAAAGTTAAGAATTATTTGGCTAATAGAAGTGATCTTAGTACTTATTATAATGTGGGTAGATTACTTAGTGAAGCTGGCAAACATTATGGCGAAGGTATTATTAAAGAATATTCGAAAAAATTAACAAATGAACTTGGAAAAGGATATAGTGAAAGAAATCTTAGAAATATAAGACAATTATGTAAAATTTCACTTTCTTTAAAATGGCAGACACTGTCTGCCAAATTATCATATTCTCATTATTGTGAGCTTTTATGGTTAAGCATGGATGAAATAAAGTATTATATTAGTATTTGTGAAAAACAGAACCTATCTGTTAGACAACTTAGAGAAAAAATTAAGAACAAAGAATATGAAAGATTACCTAATGATTCAAAAAATAAGTTATTACTTAATAATAAGGGGAGTGCTACTGATTTTGTTAAGAATCCTATTTTTATAAAGAATAATAGTAATTATGAAATTATATCTGAAAAAGTACTTCAAAAACTAATACTTGAAGATATACCTTCTTTTTTGGATGAGTTGGGTATTGGATTTACATTTGTTAGAAACGAATATAAAGTTAAAATAGGAGATAGATATAACTATATTGATTTACTTCTTTATAATATTAGATTTAAATGTTATGCTGTGATTGAATTAAAAGTTACTGAACTAAAAAAAGAACATATTGGTCAAATACAGGTTTATATGAATTATATAGATAAAAATTTAAAAACTATTGATGAAGATAGGACTATTGGAATAATTATTTGTAAGAAAGATAATAAATTTGTTTTAGAATATTCTAGCGATGAAAGAATTATTAGCAAAGAATATAAAGTTTTAAATAGTGTTTTGATTGATTAATAATTACCAAAAATTACCAATTATTATGTACGAATATTTGTTTGTTAGTTGATAATTTTGTGCTATAATGTATTTATATTAATTACTTGCTGAGCGTTAATATGACAATTTGGACGATAAAGTGTGTTTTTTGAAGCAAGAAGAAAACATGCATGATGCGGAGATACCTTTTTAGGAGGTGTCTCCTTTTTATTTTTCTTGAAAGGTTGTGATATATGTAATAGTTTTATTTTTAAAAATTTATATTTGTTAAGGAGGAAAAATGAAAAACGAAATTATAAATATTGATGATGATGAAATAGATGAATTATTTGTTGATATCAAAGATTTAGTTGAACAAAGTCGAAACAGAGTATACAGAACTGTAAATACTGAGATGGTTTATTTGTGTTGGAACATAGGAAAAAAGATAGTTGAAAAACAAGAAGGCAAGAAGAGAGCTGAATATGGAAATTATTTATTAGATGTTATATAAAAAAACTTACTAATTATTTTGGTAAAGGCTTTTCAATACAAAATCTTAGGAGAATGAGACAATTTTATGCTTCTTTTCCAATTCGCTCAACATTGTCGAGCGAATTGAGTATATCTCATTATTTTGAATTAATAAAAATAAAAGATGAAAATAAAAGAAGTTTTTATATGCATGAATGTATTAATTCAAAATGGGATGTTAGAGAATTACAAAGGCAAATATCAACATTACTTTATGAGAGAATAGCTAATTCAAAAAATAAAGACAAATTATTGGAACTTTCTTCTGAAGGACATAGAATTTTTGAGGGTAAAGATATCATTAAAGATCCTTTTGTACTTGAATTTTTAGATATAAAAGAGAATATGGATTATTTAGAAAGTGATTTAGAGAAAAATATTTTAGAACATTTAAAAGAATTTTTGTTGGAATTAGGTAAGGAGTTTACATTTTTAGGTAATCAAGTGAGAATTACTATAGATGCAGAACATTTTTATCCGGATTTAGTATTTTATAATAGGTTACTAAAATGTTTTGTAATTATTGATTTAAAAATAGGTAAAGTTACTCATCAGGATATAGGACAGATGGAAATGTATGTTAATTATTATGATAGAAATGTAAAAGAGCAATATGAAAACAAAACAATTGGAATATTACTTTCTACAAATAAAAATGAGACAGTAGTTAAATATACTTTACCTGAAGATAATGAAACAATATTTTCTTCTGAATTTAGATTAACAATTCCAAGTGAAAAAGAACTTATTGATGTTATAGAAAATGAAAAGAAAAACATGAATTTACTTTAATATAATATATTAATTACTTACCGAGCGTTAATATGACAATTTGGTCGACTAGGGTTTTCTTTCTAAGGTAAGATAGAAAGATTACATGCATGCGGAGAATACTTCTTTATTTGGATAAATGGGAGTATTCTCCTTTTTTTAATTATTTAAATTAATATAGGAGGAGATAAATATGAAAAATGAAATAATAATTTTTGAAAATCAAGGGGTTAAATTAGAAGTTAATATGAAAGATGAGACTGTATGGTTATCACAAGCTCAAATGGCTGAACTTTTTGGCAGAGATGTTAAGACAATTAATAAGCATATTATAAATGCTTTTAATGAGGAATTGGATAAAGAAAGCAATTCTCAAAAAATGCGAATTGCAAATTCTGATAAACCTGTTAATTTTTATGATTTAGATGTAATTATCAGTGTTGGATATCGTGTAAAAAGCCAAAAGGGTGTTATCTTTAGAAAATGGGCTAATAGTATTATAAAAGATTATATGATGAAAGGATATGCTGTTAATCAAAGGAGACTTGATTATTTAGAAAAGACTGTTAAGTTAATTGATATTGCTGGAAGAATTAATTATGAATTAAGTGGCGATGAAGCTTTAGATATTATTAAAGTAATTAATTCTTATTCAAATGCCTTAGATTTACTAGATGATTATGATCATAGAAAGCTAGTTAAACCTAAAGGAATAAAATCATCTGAAATGATAAAGTATGAAGATTGCATTAATGTAATTAGTAAACTTAGATTTAATAGCGATAGTAATTTGTTCGGATTAGAAAGAGATAAAGGATTACAATCAATTATTAGAAATATATATCAATCATTTGATGGGAAAGATGTTTATCCAACTATAGAGGAAAAAGCTTCTAATTTTTTATATCTAATTACTAAAAATCATACTTTTATTGATGGTAATAAAAGAATAGCAGCTTCACTTTTTATATATTTTCTTGATTTTTATAATATTTTATATATTAATGATAAAAGAGTTATAGATAATAATACTTTAGTAGCAATTACTCTTTTAATAGCACAATCTGATCCTTCTGAAAAAGAAATATTAATTAACTTAATTATGAACTTTCTTGTTCAAAAATAGTATTATTTTTTAAAACTTTATGTTACTATTATATTGGTGATAGTATGGATAAAGATGTTGAAGTTATTGAAACAGGGGAAGGGGTTACTAGTTTAAAAAATGAGTGCCCTAATTGTGGTGCTCGTGAACTTAAATTTAATGAGAAATTAGGTAAAATTCACTGTGTATATTGTGAAAGTACTTTTGATGCTAAAGAGTTAGATGGTATTAAAAAAGATCTTACAAATTTAAATACTAAAAGAGTAGGTAGTGGGGCACGTGATATTAATGAAAACTTTGATGACATTATGACATTTAGATGTCCTGGTTGTGGTGCTGAAGTTGTTGTTGATACTAAAACTTCTACTCAGGCTAGATGTCACTGGTGTCATGGCCTTTTAACAGTTAATGAGAGAATAGAAAATGGAGCTGTTCCTGATGCAATACTTCCTTTTAAAATTCAAAAAGAAGAAGCTATAAAAAGCATTAAAGAATTTGTTGGTAATAGACAGTTTTATGCTTTACCTGAATTTAAAAAGGAATTTACTCCTGAAAATACTTTTGGAGTTTATTTTCCTTACTTACTAGTTGATGTTAATGCTCATTGTAATTTTAGTGGTGAAGGAGAAGAATTAATTCGTTCATATTCAATTAATAAGAAGACTTACTATGATGCTAGAGCTTATAATGTTAATCGTGAATTTGATATTACTATTGATGACTTAACAATTGAATCTAATGTTGATAGATTAAATAGCAATGATAAGTTTAAAACTAATAATATAATAAACTCTATTATGCCTTTTGATACTGAAAATTGTGTAAAATTTGAGTCTAACTATCTAGTTGGATATACTTCTGAAAAAAGGGATGTAAATATATCTGATTTAAAAGATAAATCTGATGCAGAAATAAAAGACGTTATTAGAGCATCTCTTAATGATTCAATTAAAAAATATAATCGTGGTGTTTGCTGGAAAAATGAAGTTGTTGAAACACTTGGATCTCAATGGATTGCAGCTTATCTACCTGTTTGGTTATTCTCATATTATCAAAAGAATAATAAAATGCTTCATTATATTGCTGTTAATGCTAGAACTAAAGAAATAATGGGAAGTGTACCTCTTAATACATCAAAATTATTCTTAATATCTTTAATAATAGAAATTATTTCAATCATTATAGGATTTATTGTTATGTCTGCAATGGAAGAAGCTCCAATTTGGGTTATGATATTTTTCGTACTTCCTGGCTTCATTTATTATAAACATATTTATACTAGATATAGAAATGATAATGCTAGACATACTCATGAAAAAGAAACTAAAAACACTATTTCAAATTTGAAAAGTAATGATTCGTTTTTGGAAGAAAGAAAGAGTTTATCTTCTAGTACTATTGCTGGGAAAAATAATAATTTAGTTAGTGGAAGTAATATTAAAGTTCAAAAATGATAAACTATATGAAATTCATATAGTTTTTCTTTTTATGAAGTGTTATACTTTATTTAGTAGTAGGTGAGTTAAATTTATGATAAAAAAAATAATTAAAAACAAAAGTCTTTTTTCTTTTTTGTTGTGTACTTTGTTAGGGTTTTTGATAGTTATATTTAATATAATACATGGTTATGGCATTTATTATTTAATAGATGATTTTAACCTTCAACAAATACCTTTTAATATGATTAATAATTATTTGATTAAGAATGGTGAGATATTATTCTCTTGGTATAACGATTTAGGAAGTAGTTTTATACCTACATATAGTTTTTATAACTTATTTAGTCCTTTCAATATGATTGGTTATTTATTTCCTAGTAAGGTGTTTCCATATCTAATTGGTCCTATTTTTATATTAAAATATGGATTTGCTGGGCTATTTTCTTATTTATTCTTGAAAAGATATGTTAAAAATAAGAATTATGCTATTCTTGGATCTGTTATTTATACTTTTTCTGGCTTTCAACTTACTAATATACTTTTTTATCATTTTCATGATGTAGTAGTTTTCTTTCCACTTCTTTTATATACACTTGATAATCTGGTTTATGATGGTAAAAAGGGTAGATTTTTACTTGTCATATCCTTATGTGCTTTTACAAACTGGTTTTTCTTTATAGAAGAAGTTATATTTCTTGTTTTATATTATTTAGTTAAAATAATTACTCATGATTATAAATTTACTTGGAGGAGTTTTTTCTCAATTCTTTTAGAAGGATTATTGGGTACTTTGATTACTATGTTTGTTCTTCTTCCTACATTTTTATTTACTTTAAATAATGGTAGGTTAACTTCTACTTGGACTTTAAAGAATATGTTTTTATTTTTTCCTTCTAGATATTTAGAAATAATCAAATCTTTTTTACTCCCAGCTCAATCAATGTCACTTGGTAAAAGAAGTTTAATTTCAGCTCAAAATTATTCGAGTTCTGAATTATATTTACCTCTTGTAGGATTTATATTTTGTTTATCTTATATTTTTAAAAATCCAAAAAAGTCATATACAATTATAACTATTATTTCATTTATATTTATGTTTATCCCTATACTTAATAGTTCTTTTGTTTTATTTAATTCTACATATTATTTAAGATGGGCATTTATGCCTTTACTTATAATGACTTTAATGACTATTAAATCAATAGAAAGTTATTATTCTATTAAATTATCAACTGTTCTTATTACTTTAGCAAATATAGTATTTACTTTAATAATAATCATTAAACGTGATACTCTAGTTTTTGACTCTAAATCATCGATGATAATAATATTTGTTTCATTCTTAGATATAATTCTATGTAATTTAATTTATTACAAAAAATCTATTAAAAGATTAAAATATATTACTTTATTTACATGCCTTTTTGTAATCTTATATGGTAATTTTATTACTTTTTTATATACTTATAATAATTACTGGAATAACAAAAATTATAGAGAATATATTAAATATAATTCTGAATTTAAAGTTCTTAGTGATTCAAGAAGTAATTCTTCTTCATCTTGCCCATCAAATTTATCTAATACAAAAAGAATTCACGCTATTAGATCATTTAATTCTAATACTTCAGGAAGTGTTTTTACATTCTTTAACAGTATTGGAATAGAAAGATCAGTTTATACTCTTGTAGATATAAACGATAAAAAACTAAATGATTTTCTAGGAGTTAAATATATTATTAGATGTGATAATGATGATGTTGAAAAAAGTGGTTACAAATTCTTTAAAAAGATAGATAATTATGATATTTATATTAATGATGATTATTTAGATTTTGGTTCTTCTTTTGATGAGTATATTAGTTCTTCTTCGTTTAATAAACTTTCTAACGATGATAAAATTACTACTTTAAATAAAAAGATAGTTTTATCTGATAATCAAATATCAAAATATAAGTACTTATTTTCTCAAAATGTTTTATATACTAAAAATGAATTTGAATTTATAAAAAATGGTTTTACATCTAATATTATTTCTAGTGATGATACTTTTGCTTTATATCAGATACCTTTTGATGATGGTTGGGTTGCGACAAATAATGGAAAAAAGATAAAAATAGAAAATGTAGATAATGGTTTTATTGGTATTAAGATTAATAAGGGTGAGAACAATATTATATTTAAATATAAAGTTCCAGGTTTAAAAATTGGAATAATCATCTCTATTATTTCTCTGCTTACTAGTATAATATATTTATTCATTTGTAAAAGAAATGTAAAGCTTGGATGATATTGTTTGTAATCCAAGCTTTTTAATTTATAAGGAAAGTGCGTTT
>DLOU01000068.1:2632-31380 GCA_002477275.1 Caryophanales bacterium UBA7476 | reverse complement strand
TATTTCTATACATAAATAACAACTACTTTCTATAACTATTCTTCTAAGAAAATTATATCAAAAAAAAAACTATAATACAATGAAAATAGCGTAATTTTTGCAAAAAAATCAATGCATTTTTGCATTGATTTTAATACTTAATTTTTTCCTTTTTTAATTAAATTTTATAATTTGAAAATTATTATTTTTATCCACAGTACAAACAACTTTTAATTTACTTTTTTTCTTAGAAAAATTATTTAATTTAGAATCATTATTATTCAAAAATTCTTTAATATTATTTACTTTACCACTAACTAGATATTCTTTTAATAAAGTTATATCAACTAAATCTTTAGAATCTTTTATATTAGTATTATAGTCTAAAAAATAATTAAGCATTTCATAAGGATCAACTATAACAAATTTAGTATAAATCAATTTATATTTTTTCTTACTTTTTCTTTTTATTTTATCAAGTCTATAATAAATAATTTTAGTTTGAGATAAAGTTTTCTTATCTAAATTTAAATCATTTAAAACATATGAATTACTACTAGAATCAAAGGTAACATTTCTCTTTAACATAGTAGGAGTTATTCCTAATTTTTCTATTTCTTTTTTACTAATTTTAACATTAATATTTTTTTCTAAAAATTCACTTATTTCCTCAGAGTTTAATGTATTTATTGAATTAACATTAGATGAATAATCTAGTGCATAAATAATATATTTATCTATTTCTTTGCTATCACTATCAACTACATCTTCAATATAATTAATTAAATCTTTACTACTTTCTCTAATTTTATTTTCTTCAATTTGAGAAACATTTTTAGAAAGAATTAAATACAAAGTAATAGCTACTAGGAATATTATTCCTAATATTCCTAGTATAACTATTCTAATATTATCTTGAAGAAATTTTTTATTTGTATTTTTTTTTAAAATTGAAGATATTTTCTTTTGTACTTTTTTTAATTTTATTTTCACCGAATTACCTCCTATTTAATGAATTCTAGTATACAGTAATTGTAACCTGTTTCTTCATCTTGTTTTGTTACTACTTGATAGTTTTTCTCAATTAATGATGTTGTATCTGTTGCAAGTCTTGGACTAGTTGATCCAGTAAAGTATCCATCATAGAATGCTAGGAATCCATCGCCTGTTCTAACACCAACACCTGTTGAAGTACCAATAGCTTTAATATATGGCGTTTCTGTAGATACATCTGCAGCATCTATTCCTCTACCATCTTCTATACCAAGAACAAGTGTTGAAGAACCATTAGCAGTATATGTACCATAAACAGTACCACCTGTTATTAATGTATTTCCTGATTCAATAGTAAGTGCTCCACCATTAATATAAGAACCATATGATGTACTTGAATTATCATGAACGTAAATACTTGTTCCAGTAATAGTTGGAGTACCAGCATCTGTATAAGTACCATATCCAGTTGATGAAGTATAAACCTCAATCGTTCCATTAACAACACTAACTTTTCCAGAACCATTACGAACTCCAAATGATGAATTATTATTATGTATCTTCATAGTTGGATTAGTAACAGCATTAGTATTATTACTTGCATTATAAACTCCATAACCAGAAGAAGCACCATAAGATTCAAATGAGTCATCTACAGAATTTAATATTCCAGAATTTCTTATTCCGTAAACATAATTATACCTATAACTATTATAATTATTTAAATTATTATAGTTATAAATTGTAGTATAAGTATTTCCTTGAGAAACTAATGTTCCAGAATTATTTAAAGTCACAAACGAATAACTACTATTATTTATAGTTTTATTTGTGTAACTAACATTATTATTTTCAAAAGTTAATAATCCAGAATTTGTAATTAAATTTCTTGAACCATTATATTGTTCTACATATCCAATATTAGCTTGTTTAATTGTTGTATTACCAATATTATTAACAAGACCATTTATTGAACCACTTGTTATTTCAAGCACTGAACCTGTCTTATTATTATTAACTCCACCATTAATATTTGTAGTAGTAATTGTAGATTTTCCTAAATTATATTTATAGAAAGCAGTTGAGTTAGAGTTAATAGTTGAATTAGTAACACTATCAGCACGACTTGAATTACTATAAATACCATAAACTGTTCCAGAAATAGTTGAAGTATCAATTGTTAATGCGCCTTCATTAATAATTGCCTGATTTGTTGCTTTAATATAAGAATCTTGTATATCAAGTTTACCTGTTGTAGTATTTGAAACTGCATTATATGCATTAACATCAACATTATTAATTGTAAGAACACCATTGTTAACAAATAAAGTCATTGAAATATTATTAGTTAATGAAGAATCACTTTCTAAATTAGTATTTTTAATAGTAAGATTACCATTATTAGTAATCTACTTAGAAGTAGCAAGACTATAACCATTAAAATCAATTATAAATTTATCTCCATCATTAATAGTTACTTCATAAGATAAGTTACTATCTGAAGTTAATTGTAATGTATCTTCATTATCCACTTCATCAATAGCTGTTTGTAAGTTTAAATATTCTTTATTAGTAGTTAAGTTTTTAATAAAGTTTTTATTCTCAACTAGATAAGCAATATTTGTATTATCTTTATCATAATATGTATCTATATTGTAACCATACATAACGCTATTAGAAATTCTTGAGTTGCCAACGTAACCAGAACCGCCTCCACCAGGAGCATGGAATCCAGATTGTCCACCATACCATCCAGCTCCTCCTCCTGAATAAACATAAGAAGTTGAATTAGTAGTATAGTTAGATCCATATCCAAAGCCAGGTGAACCAGGTGGATTACTATCTCTAGATGTTCTACCATCTACTTCACATGCTTTATAAGTTCCAGCTGCTGTTTGGGTACCTCCAGTACCATAGTTATAACACTTATTATTACCAGTTACACCTATACCACCAGTAAGTCCACCACCAGATCCACCAGTTCCTGAATAACTTGGATAAGATGAATGAGTAGAAGCTCCTCCACCTCCTCCAGCAACAATTAAGACGGATTTTTTATTACTAGATAAATTTCTTAACAATCCTGATGAAGTAGCAATATGTGTAGCTCCACCACCTCCGGCATGAGCACTATTATTAGTATATGATGTAGCCCATCCGCCACCATTATATCCTTTAGTTTCACTATATGTTCTTTTATTAGATGATTGTAAATAATCAATACTTTGTCCTTGACCACCTACGTTAATATAAAGCTTTTCTTCACGTTTTAAAGAAATTTCACCAGATGAATATCCACATATCCACCAATATCAGAATTAGTATTATATGATGAATTACCACCTTGTGCTCCCCATACCTCAAGTTTATATTTTCCAGGACATAAAGCAGTAAATGTTTGTTCAGAACCAGTATAATCAAATGATTGAGTACTATTTACAGCTAAAGTACAATACTCATCAGTATAGATAAATTTAGCATAAAGAGTAAAACTTGCATTAACAATAGTATTAGAAGTTACCTTTTTAGTAAATGACTTATTAGTAAACCACCCAACAAATTCCATATTATTATTATCAAGTATAGGTTGTGGAATATTACCAAGAGTATCTCCAGGTAAATAAGTTAATTCAGAGTTTTCTATAGTTCCATAGTCAGATTTTAATTTAACAGTATAAGAATCATAATCAGAATTATCACCACCATAATATGAAATTCTAGCATATCCATTTCCAGAATGACCTATTTCACTAGTACCAGTAGGAGAAGTAAATGGTTGATTTCCTGCAATTGTTTCAGCATCTTCTAAATAATTTGATTCATCTAATAAACATCCTACAGGATAATAAGATGAAGTTACTGAAGTATAGACATACCCAGATCCTCCTCCACCAGCTCCAGATCCAGCAGAATTACCTTGTGAGCCAGCACCTCCACCGTACCAGCCACCACCGCCGCCGCCACCAGCGGAATTAGCATTACCTGTATATCCATTTCCACCAAATCCAAATGTTCCTGATGTTCCAACATAGTTTCCATATTTTCCTGAGCATCCACCTGAATATTGTGTAGCGCCAGCTCCTGGAGATCCCCAAGTATTTGAACAGACAGTAGCATTTACAGTTCCACCACTTTTACCATCAAATCCATTTAATCCTCCAGCCGCACCACCTGTTGCAGCAGAGCTTGACCAGGAATTTCCGCCGCCGCCGTCACCGGCAGCAACAATTACTCTTGAATAAAGTGAATCTTCATTAATTCTTATATCAGTAGCGCCTCCCCCAGAGCCACCACCATTATTATAATTCGAACTACCATTGTATCCAGAATTTCCGCCACCATTGAATCCACCTGTTACAGGAGATCCTAATGTTCTTTGTAAGCCAGGTTTACCTTTACCCCCTACATACACGTATAGTATGTCATTTTGAGAAAGATTAATGAAACCATAGCTATATCCACCAGTTCCAGGATTAGCACTTAAGTAATCAAATCTTCCAATACCACCTTCTGCTCCCCATACTTCAAGTTTATAAACCCCATTTGAAGGTATTTTAAATTCCTGTACATCTCCTAAAAAATCAAAATCATAAATATTTATGGCATCTGCAGTAAGGCTTAAATTAGAAGCTGATGCTTTTACTTCATCAACAATAGTTGGAGAATTAAGGTTATCACTTTCTTTTTCAATATAAGTAATTTTTGAATATCCATTACCTATTTTAGCTGTGTTTTCGGTTGCTGTTTCTTGAGCTTCAGATGTAGAGATAGTTCTATTATTTTTTAGATATAATTGAATTTCATCTGAATCTTCAAATATCTCATATCCATCTCTTACATAATCAATAGTTCCAGGATTTCCTTTTAGGTATCCTTTTAATTTTCCAGAATAGAAATATAATAGTCCAGCAGATTTATTAATACTTATTAAACCACCTTCAATATAAGGGCCTTCAATAGAGTTTTCATTTTCTAAACTACCTATAGTTGTAGTTCCATTTGCTACAGTTTGATAAATACCATAAGTTTCACCAACTACACTACCACTATTAACATTTAATGTTTTAGCATCACTTCTAGCATTTCCTAAGTAAATACCAATATTCTTAGAATATATATCAGCACTATTTACATTAATTGTTGTTTGATATTGATCAGCATATATTCCATATGATAATACTCCATTAGAATTAATTTCTGTTTCATCACTTAAAGTAAGTGTTCCACCATTAACATAAACACCATAACTATTTTCTCCTGATGTATTAATTTCAACGTCTTTCAAATTAGTAGTTGAATATGAATAGATTCCTGAAGCATTTCCAGCATTAATTATAGTTCCAGAATTTAAATTACAAGTTGAACCAGTATTACAATAAACACCATAATTAGTTTTAACAGATGAAATGTTATTTATAGTTGTACCTGTCACTTCTAGATTATCATATAATGAATAAATTCCATAAGTAGAACCACTAATTGTTCCACCAGTAATTGTTATAGAACTTACATTAGAAGCATTTTTACTTCTTTCATCATAAATTCCACTACCTGTTGAACTAACTTTACTATCAGTTATTGTTTAAGTGTTTTTATATCCATATGTATAAATACCATATGTACCACCACTTACTGAACTATTATTCATAGTCAATGTAGAACTATCTGCTTGCATTCTAATTCCAATGGTAGATCCTGTGATTGTACTATCTGTAGCATTAATTTTTTGAACAGTATTTAAATATATTCCAACATCACCTGACAATTTTGCATTATTATCGAGCGTAATATTTCCTGCTCCTGAATTGCCATAAATTGCTGTTTTAATAGAAGATAATTTTATATAACTAATTGTTATATTTCCATTATTTTGAATACCATTTTCAACAATATTATTAATAGTTCCTTGCTTATCATCACTTAAGTCAGTAATTGTTAAGTCACTATTATTAATAATTGTTTGTGACATTGTAATTTTTTTACTATTTAAATCAATTGTGATATTCTTTCCTTCTGGAATAGTTATTTCTTCATGAACTAAAGCATCATTCAATACTTTAATTGTTCCTGTTCCATCAATTGCAGCAATAGCATCTTTAAAGTTATTATAAGTTGTTCCATCAACTTCTAAGAAAGCATCTGTATCAGTTAAATAACTAATTTTATATGTTTCTTTAGGATTTTCTTCATCAATTACTTCTTCCATAGTATAAATACTCTTGTTAGTAGTAACTTTACTGAATTCTCCATAATAACTCTTTTTAATACCTTTAAGTCTACCACTGTAGAAATTAGATTTACCAGCTTCACGATATATACCATATTCTCCACCTTCAACAAGCGGTGTTTCAATGGAAAGTTCTTCTTCTTTATTTCCAATTGTAGTTGTTATATTTGAATGTTTTTGATATATACCATTTTTCTTACCATAAACTGTTCCACCATAAATATTAAGTGAAATTGCTCCTCCTGGACTATCATAGAATGATACTCCATTTGAATCAGTACCACCTGCATTAATAGTACCACCATTCATTGTAAGTGAAGTATTAAGTCTAACTGCAGAAGTACTTGGAGATAAAATTTCAGTTCCATTATTTATTGTAACAATTGGACCGTATGCATTCATATTTAATGCATAATAACTTGTACTAGAAGATGTTGTTTTAATAGTCACATTTTCAGTAGTTAAATTTGAATAATTTAAATACATTCCATAAGTAGTTCCATTTACTGAACCACCAGTAATATTAATAGTATTTTTTGTTGAGTTACTTGTGTAATTATCATAAATACCACTACCATTATTACCATAAACATTTGTATTATTAAGAGTTAATTTCATGTTATAAGAGTTTAGATAAATTCCATGTGTTGAACCAGTTAAAGTTGAATCTTTTATAACTAGTTCTGAACCTGTAGCAGATGTAGTTACAGAATATGTTGTACCGGTTAAAGTTGCTTTTTCTACATTTACATTTTGTTTAGCAGTTAAGTTAATCGCATTAGTTCCAGAAAGATTAACCCCTTCACTAACATTAATAATTCCATCACTTGTATTACCTAAAATAGCATTACTCTTTTCAGATGTAATAGAACCATTTATAACATTTAATGTTCCCTGGTTAACAAATACATTTGTATTTTTATTTGTAATTGAAGCATTTTTTTCTTCACTACTATCAATAACTGAGAATATACCAGTATTAGTAATTGATGTAGTCATTGTTAAATTATTACCAGCTAAATCAAATACAATTTCATCTGTAGATGGTACTGTTGCACTTGTTCTAACAATAGCATCTTTTAATAAAACGATTGTACCTTTTCCTTCTAAATTTTCATCTATATAGCTAATAGCATCATCAAATGAATTATACTGATTTTCACCAACTTGTAAGAAATTATCTTTACTTACTAAATAATTTTCTACAAAGTCAACTTGTGGAACTGGAATATTATATCCATACATTTCTGTATTTGATAGAAGACTATTTTCTGTATAACCAGAACCGCCGGCTCCTCCTGAATATGAGGTAGAATATGGAGCTCCTCCTCCATAGTAACCTCCACCTCCACCAGATCCATAATAACCAGTAGAAGATGGAATGGTTGACTCATCTATTGATGCACCTTGACCAAATGAGCCCACACCATATCTATTGTCATATAAATAATAACCAGGTCTTTCTTGTGAACCACCAATAGTATTATAAGAAGCATTAGAAGATGCATTATAATAAGTTCCTCTAGCTCCTTGATATCCACCACCAGATCCACCTTTTGTATAGTATCCATTGTAATATTGTGTACCTCAACCTCCACCAGCAACAATAAGTATTGAATCTTTATTGTTTTCAAGTGTTGATAAAAGTCCTGAAGTTTTGGCGATATGAGTTGCTCCTCCACCAGATGAAACTGTATAAGAGTTTGATCTAGTTATGGCATTTCCACCACCATTATATCCACCTTTAGCTTCCTTATTTTGTTCTTTAATACTAGTTCCAGCTCCACCAACATTAACATATAAAACTTCATTTTCAGTTAATGTAATTTCACCTTTAGAGTATCCTCCATATCCACCTGGATATGAATCGTTTACAGAACCACCTTGTGCTCCCCAAACTTCTAGTTTATATTTACCAGAGCATGGAACTAAGAATGATTGTTCTCTTTCAGTATAGTTAAAGTCTGTTTCAGTAATACCACATATTCCTTCTTCATCAATATATGTTATTCTTGCAAATCCATTTCCAGCTTTAGCTGTTTGAGGTGTTGCTACTGAAGAAAAATCAGTTATAGAATGTGTATTTGCTTTAGAAGCTACACTATCTGCTTCAGTTGTACTTGTAATTTCCTTCTTATTTGTTACATTATCAATTTCATTTTTATTACTACTACTATCATTGTTATATCCATTAGTTAGACCAGAAAGTCTTCCACTATAGAAATTAGTTGTACCAGATATTTTATATACACCATAAAGTTTACCTTTAATATACGGATCTGTTGTTGAATCACTTTCAGGATTACCAATATTTAGTGTAGAATAAACTGATTCTTGTCTAATACCATATGTATCTCCATATATATAACCACTATTAACGTTAAGTGTTGTTGTATACCTACTATCATTACAACTATTTAAATAAATACCAATATTACCAGAAATAATCCTATTATTATTTAAAGTTACAGTTCTAGTTGTGCACGATGTATCAACATATATTCCATACGAAGATGTTCCTGGTGTATCTATTTTTGTATTATTTATAGTTGTGTTTCCACCTCTAATAAATACACCATATCCATTTGAAGCATTAGTTGTTATTTCTGCACCATCAATAGTTAAATTTTTACTACTAGATTCTTTATATATAGCTGATGTATTATAAGATGTAATTTTAGAACCTTCATTTATAGAGCAAATTGAATAACTACCACAATATAATGCATAATAGCTATTTTGACTTCCTGAACTTGGATATGTATTTCTAATTTCTCCACCATTCATTGTGAATGTATTCATATAGACATAAATTCCATAGTAATTACCATCAATCACTCCTCCATTTATTGTCACATATGATCGATAACTTTCTGATGATGTATTATAACCATCATAAATTGTATAACTTGAACCAGTTTCTTTAATATATCCATCATTAATTGTTACTTGGACATTAGAGCCATACATGTAAATTACATATGAATTAGATTGTAACAATCCATTATTCATAGTAAATTTAGCATTTGCTGTTGTTAAATTAATGGCATATCTTCCTGTTACTTTAACCTCAATATCTCCACCAATAGTTAATTCTTTTAAGTTGTTTATACCACTAATTATACCTGTATTTATTTCAAGTGGTTTAGTTTGATTATTATAAATTGCATAATTACCTGTAGCAGTAAGAGTAGTATTTTCTCCTACTTGTAGATCACCTGCTCCAGATGTATTAATTGTATATCCATTAGTAGATTTAATTGTTGTATTTGATATATTTAATTTTCCAGTATTAGTTATTGCAACATTACTTGAATTATTTTCAGTAATATCTACTTTATCAATGATTAATTCTCCACTATTTGTTATAGTTCTAGCATTAGTCATTAAACTAGTAGTTTCTTCGCTTGAATCATATATCTTAAGTTTACCTCTGTTAGTAATTGTATTACCTGTACTAACACTATATCCACTCATATTAATAGTTATGTCAGCGCCTTCTTTAACATTTAAAGCATAAGGCGCTTCAAAACTTCTTGTAATATAAATTTCATTTCCAGTTAGAGTTGCTGTATCAATTGCATCTTGTAA
Source organism: Caryophanales bacterium UBA7476 (assembly GCA_002477275.1). GTDB lineage: Bacteria > Bacillota_I > Bacilli_A > RF39 > UBA660 > CAG-417. The sequence continues at coordinate 21,590 of DLOU01000068.1, read as the reverse complement.
ATTGAAGAAATACTGAGTTCCACCATCTTGTGTTACAGCAACAGCATTTTCAGGATTACCAATTAGATAAACCTTTTGGCAATCCTTAACACTGTTATGATCATTATATAAGAAGTATCCTTTAGGAACTGCATCAACTTTACCATTTAATGCTACATCACCTTCTATATAACCATCATAGAAATTAAATCTACCATCTTGTTGAAGTCCAATTGTTGTACCAATAATGATAACATTTTCTTCATCTATTTCTCCATCATTTTCTCCAAGAGTAAGTGATTTTTTATTTTCAAGACCAATACCATTCGTATTTTCAATTGTACCATTAATAAGTTTTAATTCACCTTGATTTACGAATGCTCCTGTTACTTTCTTACCACCCAAATCAATAGTTACTTTCTTTCTATTAGTAACATTTTCTGTAACATCTTTAAATAAGTAAACTGTATCTCCATCTTCTGCTGCATCAAGTGCTTGTTGTAATGATGTGAAATAGTCTTCTCCAATACTAGCAACAGCATCTTCTGATACTTCCCATTTAGCCCTAACAGTTACATCTTGTAAATCAATTGTAATTACACCATTATCATATGCCTCAGGTACACTTATATCCCATCCAAGGAATGTGCAACCATTCTTAGTAGGTGTTTTTAATATATAAGTATCTTGATATAATAAATAAATTTCTTGAACCTCTTTACTTCCTTCATAATATCCTGATGCTGGATCTATTGTAAGAATTAAATCAGTTTCTTTAGCTTTAATTGCTTCTTCTGATAATGATTGAATATATTTCTTTTCACTTTGAACATCTTGTTCAGTTCTAATTCTTGCAAAATTAGCTACTCTAGTTACTTCACCTTCTATAGCTTTTTCACCTTCAACATAACCATCATAAACAATTAATGTTCCTGTATTTTTAATAGTTGTAGTTTCACTAATAACTCTTATATTAGCACTCGAAACTTTACCATCATCTTCACCCATAATGAATGTTCCATAATTAATTATTGTAGTCTTATCAAAACTTTGAAGTGAACCATTATAAACACTTAGTGTTCCACTATTAATAATACTTGTAGTAATACTATGTTTATTTAGGTTAATTCCTACATTCTTATTAAGAGGTACTGTTAAATCTTCAGACACAGACTTCAATAATCTAATTTGATCTCCACTCTCAGCTTTATCTATAGCTTCTTGTACTGTCTTATAGTAAACTCCATTAAGAAGAGCGACTGTATCTCCTTGATAATCATCTCTCATCCACTCAAGCATTGCATATTCAAATCCAGTATTTTCATCAACGTAAGTAGTTACTTCATATTGATACTCAACATTAGTTGTTGTTTCTGGTTTTGCAAATTTAGATGCTCTAATAATTCCATCGTAGAAATTAAATGATCCATTAGTTTTCTTAACACCAATTCCCCTAGAATTTCCTTGAACGTATACAATTGGATCTGTTGTTGAAACCACTGCTGTTTCATGTCCAGTTCCTTCATAATGTCCCATTTCAAATGTACCTTTATTTGCATATACACCATATGCAGTAGAAGCTTTTTGAACATCAATTCTTCCTGAAAGAATTGTTACTTTAGCATTATCACCATTAATATAAACACCATATGATGTGGTTCCACCTAATACATAAAGACTTGAACTATCTATATTTGTAGTTCCAGTATTTAAAATACCTCTTGTTTCATAACTAGTATTAGTAGCAATTCCTATTCCAATATTAGAACTATTATTAATATTAAGTGTTCCTGAATTTGAAATAGCAAGTGAATTTCCGTTTGTTTTTTCTGTATTAATTCTAAATCTAGAATTAGTAATTGTTAAAGAATTAGAATTAGTGACTGCAACATCAGGTGAAGTTGAAGAACCATTCCCAATTGTTACATCATACTCAACATTATCAAGTTCTAAGACACCAGAATTAGATATCTTTCCACTATTAATAGCAGAATTATTTATATTTATAGCACCAGAATTATTTTGAACATATCCTTTTATAACACCATTTTCAAATATAGATGTGCTTGTTCCAGCATTATAGTATGTTCCTGTTAAGGTTGCACCACTAATATTAATAGTCTTAGCAGAATTAGAATATAAACTATAAGAATTACCAGTATAAGTTCCATCGGTAATATTTAATGTTCCACTATTATTAATAGATGTATATGATGCTTTAATATTAGAATTATTAATTGTTAAATTATTAATACTTGAAATACCATATCCACTATCTACTTTTACATTGTTAAGAACTAAATTACTAGTATTATATACTGTATAATAATTTGAGTTATTACTTGAGTTTTTTAATGTTACATTTGTAATATTAAGATCACTATTATTAGTTATTAAATGTATATTACTTGAAGTTTTAATAACAGCTTCATCATCACTTGAGTTAATTATATTAAATGGTACACTAGTAGTTATTTTTTTATTAGTTGAAATTGTCTTTCCATTTAAATCAAGTGTTACATTTGATTTATTATTAGCACTTATTTCATAGTAAAGTGGTAAATTTGTAAGAAGTTTAATAGTCTCATTTTCTTTTGCTTCAGATATTGCAGTTTGTAAATTACCATATACTTCTTCAGTTTGAACATTAAGTGCTACTTCTGTCTCAGTAACCAAATAAGCTGTTAAATAATTCTTTCTATCTTCTACTTCTTCATCCTCAAAGATTTGTGCATGACTAGCAATATTAGTAATTGTTCCATAATACCTTCCTGTAATTCCCTTTAATATACCATCATAGAAATTAACAGTTCCAGCATTAATATAAAGTCCATATAATTCACCTTTAATAATAGATGCATCAATATTAATAGTTCCATCATTTTCACCTATTTTAGTAGTTGTAGAAGAACCGGTTGTATAAACTCCATATTTTTCGCCGATAAATTCTCCACCTAATAAGTTAGTTTTACATGTAGTATAAAGTCCAGAATTATCTTGTCCAATTATTTTTCCACCATTAATGTTAATAGTATTATAGTTTTCATAATTATTATAAATACCATATGTTTTTCCAGTTACTTCTCCACCATTCATGTTAAATGTACATGTTGAATAGTAATAAGTTGAAACTATTACTCCATAAGTTTTTTCAGAAGTAACAGTTCCACCATTTATAGTTGTGGTTCCAGAATACTCATGAATTCCGTATGATTCTTTTGCAAGAATTGTTCCACCATTTACAGTTAAATTATTTGTTGTATAAATACCTGCAGCTTTATCTGATTGAAGATTTCCTCCATTAATCACTGAAGTACCACTATTATTTAGTGCATAACTAATTGGAGAAGTTATACTAGCATTATTAATTGTAAGATTACCTGTATTTCTAATAGTTTCAACTTTTTCTGAATTATAATTGCCTGCTTCAATTACAAGAGTACCACTATTTAAAATAGCATTATCTCTTAAGTTGTTTATTCCTCCATTACCAACAGTATCAACAATTACAGCATTTCCTTTTACATTAAGTGGTTGAGTCATTATTAAATTATGACCATTTAAATTTAATGTAACTTTTTTTCCACTTGGAATACTCTGAGCAAAATCAATATATGCATCACTTATAACTTCAATAGTTCCCTCATCACCACTGATAGCATTATAAGCTTTATTAATAGAGTTATATTCTGTATTCCCAACTTTTACGAAATTACCTTTAGTTACTAAGTAATCAGTTTGATATTCTAATTTATTTATATATTCATAATCATCTTTTATCAAAGAAGCATCTGGAATTATACTTATTAATCCATTATAACCATCAACTTTTCCTTTTAATGTTCCATCATAGAATGCTGCATAAGTTTCAGTTACAAGTCCATAAGTAGTATGTCCAATAAGTTCAGGCTTATCAACAACTATAGTTCCATCATCGCGACCTATTTGAACACGACTAGTTGTATGAACACCATCAGTTTTCCCTTCAATTACTCCGCCATAAATATAACTATTAGTTGTATTATTACCACTAGCATTAATACCTTCAGCTTCTGTACCAATTATATGACCATTATTGATTGTATATATAGTGTAATTATCAGTATATCTTTGTGCATTTAACCCAATTGTTCCTTGAACTAATCCACCGTTCATAACAAAATTATAATGAGAATCTACTCCATAAGAATTAGTTGATGTAACACTTCCACCATTTACAGTTATAGTATTGTAAGTAGAATGAATTGCATAACTATCTGTTGAACTAATAGTTCCATCATTAATTTCAATTACACCATAATCTCCTGTAATTGCAGAATTAACTCCAGTAATAGTTCCTCCATTAATAGTAACTTTATTTCCACTTTTTGATAAACTTACCGCTTTATCAGTAGCACTAATAACTCCACCATTTATAGTAAGAAGTCCGATTAATTTAGAAGATTCATAACTATTTAAGATACCAACATTAGAATTAGTAATATTAATATTATTAATAGTAAGTTTATTATAGTTATAAACCGCAGTATTTAAACCACTTACGTTTGCATTTTCTATTGTTAATTCTCCTCTATTTTCTATAGAAGGTAAACTACTTTCACTTACAAATGTTCCACTTGAAATAGTCATATTAGAAGAGTTAACTAATCCAGAAATTCTATTAGATATAATCTTACCTGTGCCTACTGAATCAACTATTGTTAAATTAGATTCATTTATAATTGATTGAGTAGTTTTAACAACATGACCATTTAAATCAAATGTAATACTTTTATTTTTATTTTCATCTAAGAAATGTTCATAGAAAGTTATTTCTGCATCATCAATTACTGTTATAGTTCCTTCACTTTCTATCTCTTTACTTGCTAAATCAATACTGTAAAATTCTTTATTTCCAACTTTAAGCCAGTTCTTATAGTAAGCTATATAATCAACTTGATAAACATTTTCATCTATAGTTTCTTCTTTTTCAAATATAACAGCTCCATTTGGAGTAGCAGTAATAGTGCCATAATATCCATCCGTTTGACCTTTTAATGAACCATCATAAAAGTTAGTTTCAGTTCCTTCAATATAAACTCCATATAGTTCTCCAATTAGTACAGGACTTGTAACAATTATACTTTGATCATTACTTCCAATATTTAAAACTCCACTATTATAAACTCCATAAGTTTTTCCTTCTACTACTCCACCAATAATTGTTCCTTCTTCTTTAGATAAGATACCAACACCAGTAGTACTATTAATATTACCATCAGACATATTTAAATGTTCTGTTACGACTCCACTATTAATAGAATTAATAGTTCCACCAAATATTTCTGTTTTACTATTAATAACAACAGATGAATTATTATTATACTTATAAGTAAATTGTTCAGTACCTATATCTTCGGAATTAATAGTTCCTCCACTCATATTTAATTCATTGGTATAAATACCATAAGTTTTTCCTTTTACACTTCCTCCACTCATATTTACTTTTCCAATATACTTAACATATTTATAACCATTGCTATAAACATAATATATTGCAGTAGAATTTTCTGATGAAACAGCTATTTTTTCTAAACTTTCTATAGTACCATTTTTAATATTAACATTTAAACTTTCTATTGCATTTAGATTAGCAATTATTTCTCCTCCATTAACATTTACTCTTGGAGTATAAATAACTGTATCACTTGCTGTATTAGTGTTTAATTTACCATCTCTAATAGCAATACTAGGAGAAGTAATAGTTCCTCCATTAACATTAACAGTACCAAAATTATAGATTAGTTGTCCTGTTGAAGTTCCACTAATACTTCCACTATTCAAATTAAATGTTCCTGTATTATAAATTAGTGAATCATTACTATCACCAATAACTTCTCCACCATTCATATTAATAGTTCCAGAATTTTTAATACCATAAACATTTGAACCATTATAGATTTTTACTCTTTCAATTAAAGTTGCCTTTCCTTCATTAAAGAATCCATAAACATTACCATTGTTTATTTCAAAATTATTACCTGTATTATGAAGTCCATATGAACTTAAAGATGTAAGTATAGATGAACTATCAGAATCTATAACTCCATTTTCACTATTATTAACTGCATAACCAGCTCTACTTTGTACAGATGAATTACGAAGTACAAGTTTTGCCTTATTTTCAATAGTATTTGAATCAGTAGTAGAAACTATTTGCATTGAATCAAGTACCAATTCATTATTATTTTCAATAGAAACAGAAGATTTTAATCTAGCAGTCATATCTGATGTATTAATTATTTTAAAATACCCATTATTAGTTATCTTAGCTCCAGTTGAAACATCATTACCTATAATATCAAATACTACTCTAGAATCTGATGCTACTTTTAGTTCATAAGCAGCTTCAAATTCTCTTAATGCATAAATAACATAATCATCATCACTAAGAGTAAACATTCTCTTATTTTGTTGAACTGCATTAATAGCATCTTGTAAATTGTAATAATAAAGTGTTCCATCAGTTTCAGTTTTGGCAACTGCTCTATTAGGATTTTTAATTAAATAAAACCTTTGAGTATTTCTTTCAGTTACATGATCAGAGAATACATAATAATTATCTTCTTTATCTGAATAACCGTCAAACCCTGCACAATATATTTCTNNATATACCCATCATAGAAATAAAACTCTCCAATTGAATCATCAGTTTTAACATTTTTTAATCCAATTTCTTTTCCATATAAAGTAATACTATTTTCTATTTCAAAAGGTTCACCTTTTTCTCCCATAGTAAGTATTCCATAGTTGATAAATGCTGTATCATAAGCTTCACCAGAAGAAATTCTACCATTAACAAGTCTAACATTACCAGTCTTTGTATTTGTAACAAGTCCAGTTAAAGTAAATCCACCTAAATCAAACACAATTGTTTTTGAATTAGTTGGACTTTCAGAAACATTTCTTAGAAGTTCAACTGTATTATTAGTAAGTGCAGCATCAAAAGCTTCTTGAACAGATTCATAATACTGATTAGTTTCAACTATTCTAGCAACATAGTCCTTTTCACTCCACTTAGCAACTAATTTTATATCTTTATCTTCTACTTGAATTTTTAGTTTTTCATTTTCATCTTTTTCTAAAATACTTCCATCACTAAGTGTATATCCTTCAAATAATCTTCTAGTATGAGTAGCTTCTTGTAATTCATATTCTGTATTACTATCAACAGGAATTTGAACTATTTTTTTACTTCCGTTATAACTACCACCATTAGGATCAATTATGATTAATGGCTTTCTAGAACACTCACCATCTTGTACATAATTAATCTTAAACTTCAATTTTAATTTTTCCGATTCTTCTAGTAAATCTTCTTCTGTAATATCTTCTTCATATTTTATTTTAACAGTAATTGTTTTCCTAGATTTTTTTTAAGTACATCACATTTTTCAAGTGGCATACCATTATCTTTATAATTAACATCAAAATAAACTAAATCATTAAATTTATTATCAAGTCCTTCAAACTCAACTGATTCAATCATCGCATCAATTGTACCATCATTAACAGTATCAACATCAAACTCATAATAGTCTCCAGGTTTTTTTATAGAAATATCAAAATCAATAGTTTGTTTATCAGCACTAATTTTAGAATTAGTGGCAACCACACCACTTTGATTTTGAATATTTTCAAAATAAATAACCCAACTATTTTTACTAATTCCATTTTTTCCATTAATTTTTAAATTAGACGATAAAAAGGCATAGCCTAAACCTATACCTAAAACAAGAATAAGTACTAAAGAAAGAAGAGATTTTCTTCTATTTCTATACATAAATAACAACTACTTTCCATAACTATTCTTCTAAGAAGATTATACCAAAAATACGCTTTTATTACAACGAAAAACATATAAAAAAAAAAGAGTTTTTTCAACTCTTATTTTAATTTTTTACTTAATACTTTTTCTTCTAAATATTTATAGAACTCATCTTTTACATCATCTCTATCTAAAGCAAAATCAACATTAGCTTTTAAGTATCCTAATTGGTTTCCAATATCAAAATACTTTCCATCAAATTTGCAAGCATAGAAATCTTGTTTTTGCATTAAAGCAAGCATTGCATCAGAAAATTGATATTCATTACCTGCTCCTCTTTCAAGATGATCAAGTTCATCAAATATTTCTGGCTTAACTATATATCTTCCAAGACCAGCATCATTACTTGGTGCTTCGTCAAGTGAAGGCTTTTCTATTAATCTCTTAATCTTTCCTTCTTCATTTTCATATTCAACAATACCATATTTATAAACAAGACTATGATCAACTTCTTGAACACCAATTACATTGCAATCTTTTTCTTCATAAATATCTATTAATTGTTTTAAAACAGGTACATCAGATTTGATAATATCATCACCATACATAACTGCAAATGGTTCATCACCAACAAAAGATTTTGCAAGTCTAATAGCATGACCACTACCATTTGGTTCACCTTGTCTTATAAAAGTAAATTTAGCTAAATTAGAAATATTTTCAATAAGTTCTAATTTATCCATTTTCCCACTTTTAGCTAATCTTGATTCAAGTTCATAACTTTTATCAAAATGATCAATTACTGAATTCTTATAAGGACTTGTTATTAAAAGTATTTCTTCTATTCCAGATGCTACTGCTTCTTCAATAATATATTGAATTGTTGGTTTATCAATTATTGGAAGCATTTCCTTTGGAGTAGCTTTAGTAGCTGGTAAAAATCTTGTACCCATACCAGCAACGGGTATAACACATTTTCTAATTTTTTTCATATTTTCTCTCCTCTTGGTGTAATAAGTATAACACTAATTATTAGCAAAGTAAAAGAAAAAAAAACTAATTTAATTAGTTTTTTTATTTTAATACATATTTTTTTGGATCATCTATTGTTTCTTCACTAATCACAACTTCACTATAAACTGTTGATGATGTTTGAAGTTTAAAATTAACTTGACTCAAAGACTGGTTAACAACTTGATCTACACCTCTAAATCCTGTTTTTCTCTTCATTGCATCTCCAATTAATCTATCGATAAATGTCTTAGTGAATACAAGATTAACTCCATAATTTTGTAAATAAAAGTCTTGTTTAATTTTTGTAGGTGAACTTTCACTTTCTTCTAATTGTTTTCTAATCATTTCTTCAGTAACTTCATTATATTCAACATATAAATTAAATCTTCCTAGAAGTTCAGGAATCATGCCACAATTTTTTACTAATTTTTCAATCGTAATTTTCTCTTTTGTATCGCTTTTTGCAAATCCAACAGATTTATCTTTTTCTTTTAAGCCTTCAAATGCTCCACATGCAGCTATACTCATCATACTTGTATCAATAACTACTTTTTCTAGTTCAGATTTATCCATATTAACTACATATTTTTGTCCTTCTAAAAATTTTAGAAGAGTTTGCTGTACACCAATTTCAGATACAGTTGCCCCTTTGTCACCAATTTTATCTATTTCATCAAAAACAACTACTGCATGCTCAGTCATTTCTAAATCTCTATCGCATAGTAAATATAAATCTTTAAGAACATCATCTATCATTTTACCTTCATAACCACTTTGAACAAGTTGATTACAATCAACTATTATTACAGGAATATCAAGTCCTTTTTGAATTAGTTTAAACAAATAACTTTTACCAGATCCAGTACCACCTATAATAAACGGTTTAATTAATTGTTCAGGACTTTCTGCATAAATATTATTAACAACAGCTCCTAATACTGTTTGAACAGAATCATCTTGTCCTACCATTCTACTTATAATATAACCATATGCATCATTAGTAGTATCTCTAATTAACGAAAGTTCCATCTTTTTATCTTCATCTGATAAATCTGATACTTTTTTTGATGGCTCAACCTCTTCTTCTAAAGAAGATGAAATTTCTTTTTCTTTGGCTTTACTAATATTCTTTTCAGACATTAAATTAGATAATGTAATCATAACAGATAAATCAGCATTTTTCTTTGAACTACTTAATTTTTCCATTGCATCGACTTTATCTAGTAATACTTTAATTTTATCTTCAGATTGAACATCTCTTAATATTTCTATTAATTGAGCCTTAGTAAGTGTTACTTTTCCTTTACCATTTTTAGTATCAAAAGATATATTTGAAATAATAGATTCTAACTTTTCACCAGTTATTTCAAATATTTCTATTACTCCTTCTTGATCATTCACATTACCAATTAAAATATTAGATTTTAATTTATCATAAAACAAAGAAACAGCAGTTTCAGGATCACCAGTTTGCATCATATTCATAATATCATTAAGATGAGAATCATAATAATATGTAAAAGCTTGATTAGTATTAAGCATAGTATAATTATTACAACTATAGTAAATATTCCCATAAATATCTATAAAAGACTTATCACTACTATCATAATACCCCTCTACACATTGACATGGAAAAAATATATATTTACCATCACTAGCTATTTCTCTTCTATATAGTATTGCATAAATATTGTCTTTAATATTATCTTTTGCTTTCATAACAATCACCTATGACTCACTATTATATATTAATAAAACTTCTAAAACAAGAAAAAAAGATAGAAATTTCTATCTACATATATTCTTTAAGATTCTCAAGTTCATCTTGTTGAAACTTTAAAAATTCTTTAGCAAGTTTAACTATATCTTTTTCTGCACTATCTTTGTAATTTTTTATTTTAGTTTCCATATCTACTATTCCCATAGTAATTCCCTCAGTAAGCATATGAGCTATACTCGAATCACTATTATCACTATTTACTTCATGATTAATTCCCATCGATGACATAATTTTAGAAGTTAATTTATTTTTCTTAACATCATAATCGTATTTCTTTATTAACTCTTCACTTTTTTCTTTAAATTCTTCATATTTATCCAATTCTTCTTTAGCTAATCCTTTAATTTTGTTATCTTTTTCTTCTAAATTCTTTAGAAGTTCATTAATTGTAAATACTCCCATTTCTGAATTTTTATAAATATATTCAAGCAATTCTATATTTTCGTTCATATAATCCCTCCAATATTATTATGAATAAACTATTAATAATTATACTTCTATCATAAATCTTTTTTTATTTTATAAAATATTATAGGTGATACTTTTGAAAAATATTAAAACAGATAAAGTACTTTTAATAACTGTATTATCATTAATAATATTTGGAATAATAATGATATATTCTGCATCAAGTATTTGGGCAAATTATAAATTTAATGATAGTTTTCATTTTGTAAAGCAACAATCTTTATTTGCAATAATAGGATTAATAATTATGTTGATAGTTTCAAAAATTGATTATAAATTCTATTATAAAAAAGCAAATTTAATTTTAGTTCTATGTATTACTCTATTGATACTTGTTTTAATACCTGGAATAGGAAGTGTTAGAAATGGTAGTCGAAGTTGGTTTGGTATAGGATCTTTTGGTGTACAACCTAGTGAAGCAGCAAAACTAGGATTAATTATTTTTACAAGTAAATATTTAAATAACAGTAATAAGTTTTTAAAAAGTTATAAAAAAGGTGTTTTTCCTATCTTAATAGTTGTAATTATTTTATTTGGTTTAATCATGTTACAACCAGATATGGGTACAGGTGTAATTCTTTTTATTTCTATAATTGCCCTATTATTTATTGCTGGTGTAAATATGAAATTTTTCTTTATTATGGGTATTATTGGAATAATTGGAGTAATTGGTTTGGTAATAATTGCTCCATATAGAATGGATAGAATAACCTCTTTTATAAATCCATGGAAAGATCCGTTAGGAACAGGATTTCAGATAATACAAAGTTTATATGCTATTGGCCCAGGTGGATTATTAGGAAGAGGATATGGAAATAGTATACAAAAGCATTTTTATCTTCCAGAACCACAAACAGATTTTATTTTCTCAATTATCACCGAAGAATTTGGTATAGTTGGAGCATTTATTGTAATAGGATTATTTATTTTATTACTTTATAGAGGAATTAAAATTAGTTTAAATGCAAAAGACAATTTTTCTAAATATTTATCATTTGGTATAACATTTCAAATAATATTTCAAGCAGTACTAAATCTAATGGTAGTATCAGGTATGATACCAGTTACTGGTGTTACCCTACCATTTTTATCATATGGAGGAAGTAGTTTACTTATAAGCATGGCAAGTATAGGAATAATATTAAATATTTCAAAAAATAATAGTTGATATAAGAACGTTTGTTTAATATAATATTGTTAAAAATTCAGGAGGTTTAAATGAACGGCATTATATTAAATGATAAACTCAAAATAGAAGATATGATTTATGAAGTTAGAGGAAAGCAAGTGATGCTTGATTCTGAATTAGCTAAGTTATATGAATGTACAAATGGCACAAAAGATGTTAATAAAGCTGTCAATAGAAATATTGAACGTTTTCCAAGTGATTTTTATTTTCAACTAACTTTAAAAGAATATCAAAACTTGAAGTTCCAATTTGGAACTTCAAGTTTGAAAACTCATGGAGGTGTTAGAAAATTACCATATGTATTTACTGAACAAGGAGTAGCAATGCTTGCAAGTGTTTTGAAAACTTCTATTGCATCTGAAGTAAGTATAAGAATAATGCGCGCTTTTGTAACAATGAAGGAGTACATTTCTAATAATTTAATTGAACAAAAATATATAAACAATTTAGTTTTAGAACATGAAGAAAGATTAAAGCTAGTGGAAGATACATTTTCTAATTTTAAAGAGAAGAAAAACCATCTGTTCTTCGAAGGACAAATATATGATGCATATTCTTTGTTAATAGATATTTTAAACCAATCTAATAATGAAATTATTATAATTGATAATTATATTGATAAGCATATTTTAGATATTCTATCAAAGACAGAAAAAAGCACAATTATTATTACCAATAAATATAATAATCATGATTATACTAGATATAAGGAACAATACAATAATGTAAAATTAATAATTAATAATAATTTTCATGATAGATTTATAATTATTGATAAAAAAATACTGTATCATTGTGGATCATCATTTAAAGATTTAGGCAAAAAATGTTTTTAAATTTCTAAAATAGAAGATAATGATATTTTAGATAATTTATTAAAAAAAATATAAAAAGATACCCGAAGGTATCAATATTGAATTATATTATCAACTATCCAAGCATTTGAAACTAAAATTCCAAGAGCTGTTCCACAATGATTGCACTTTTTAGCCCCAAGAGATTTGACAGGAGCTCCACAGTTTGGACAATTAACTCCAACCGATTTGGTATTTTCTCCATATTTTTCTTTATCAAGAACATATACAGATTCAACCCTAATTCTGTCTTGTGTTTTTTTAGGTAATTTATCCCCTATTTTATAATTATATTGAAGTGATGAAGTTATTGTAACAGTACCACCAGTACTATCGTGTTTATAATTTGTAAGTGCAGTCTTATGAAATTTTATATTATCATAAGAAACTTCTTTTCCCTTTGAATCTTCAATCATCTTTTCAGCATAGCTAATAACCTTACTTGAATACTTTTTCAATTTTGAAGTATCTTTATTTTCAACAGAATGAAACAAATCTAAAATACATGCTTCAGATTTACTTTTTAATTCAGATAAGTTTACTTCTGGAAAATCCCTTTTCATTTGTTTCAAATAAACATCTTCCATACTAGAAAAAGATTTAGGTGTCTGTTCAACCTGTAATTCAGATTTTCTAAAAGCTTCTTTTATAGTACTTGAATCAAAATATTCCCCTAAAAATCTCTTTAACTTAATACGTACAACGAAAAAGATAATAAGAATAAGCAAAATCAAAACGATTAAAGAAATTGTTAAAACTATACCCGCTATCATAACCAAACTCCAAATATTATTCCACTCATTGCAAGAATTAATCCTACAATCCAAAACATTTTTACAATATCTTGTTCTTTCCAACCAAGTTTTTCAAAGTGATGATGAATAGGTGTCATTAAAAAAACTTTTTTTCTAAAGAAGACAACAGATATTGTCTGAATTATAACCGATAATGTTTCAATAATAAACACTCCAGCAACTACAACCAATGTTAGTTCTCTATGAGTAATAATAGCGATAGCTCCCATTGCTCCACCAAGAGCCAAACTTCCAGTATCCCCCATAATTACTTTAGCAGGATAAGCATTATAAACTAAGAAACCAGCAATGCTTCCACACAAAACAAGTGAAAAAATTCCAATTTCTTCATATCCAACCATTAAAGAAATAAGAGCAAATGCAACAAATGCAATTGTTGAAAGTCCACCAGCAAGTCCGTCTAAACCATCAGTTAAATTAACAGCATTACTTGCCGCAACTAAAACAAACAAAATAAACAATCCATAAAGCCACCCAAGTTCAAGATCAATATGAAGTGTTCCTACAGTAAATGCAGTTTGTCCTCCATTTTTCATATAAATATAAAAGAACACAACTGAAATAACAACCTGCATAAATAATTTCTGATAAGTTGTTAATCCCTCATTACCTTTCTTTTTTAAAGATAAAAAATCATCTAAAAAACCAATGAATCCAAATCCTAAAAAAGTAAGTAAAACAATCAAAAGATTAGAAGTAAAATCAATCTTTTTAGTAACGAGTAATGCAATAATTGTTATAGTAGTAGCAATTATAAAAATGAAACCACCCATTGTAGGAGTACCTTCTTTATTTTTATGTGCTTCTGCCATAAAAATACTAACATGTTGACCTGCTTTTAATTTTTTTAATTGAGGAATTAAAAAAAATCCTATAAATGTAGCTGCCAAAAATCCAATCATAATGGCAAAAATTGATTTAGTTAACAATAGCATATTTTTCTCTCCATTCATCGAAATATTATAACATAAATTAAAAAGTAATTGTTGATATTAAAAGATATTATACAAAACTTTACATAATAATTTTATTATAAAAAGAAATAAATAGAACCAAAACTAAAAAGTTCTATTTATTATATTAATATCTATTTTTGTATATATGAAACAATTCCTGTACAAGTATTATTAAAAGTACCAACATTTTCATTATTCACATATTGAAAACTAACAGTAAATTCAGTTTCTCCACCCTTTTTAAGAACATTTGATGGTTCAGTAGAAATAACATTTACATATAAAGATTCATTATTATTCATAAATAAAGAGTTATAATCAATTTTAGCATCATAAGATCCTTCATTCTTTACTTTTACTTTATAAGTAACTGAATCACCCTTTTCAGAAAAACTATGATTATATTTAACTGAAGTTGCAGTAAAACTAGGATTGTTATAAATTGCTTTTCCAGTAGTGCTAACAACATCAACACTATCAATTTTTACATTCCAAATTTCTTTACTATAATCTTTAACACTAGTTGACAAGTCACTTGGACTAACTATTGCAACAAAAACAGTTGTTGAACATAACAACATAACAAATAACGAAACTATTAAAAAATTCTTTGGGCTTTTCACATCTAACACCTATCTTTCTATCTATAAATATAATGTCATTTTTTAAGACTAATGTCAATGTTTTTTTAATTATTGCTTGAATAAATACTATCTAAAACATTACATATATTTTTTATATCATATTGAGAATTAATAGTATTAATGAATGCTTTTTCTCTACCATTCAACAATTTTTTTTCTTTTAAAATACTATCAGCAAGTTCCTTAGCTTTAATATCTAAATTAAAAAATCTAATATTAGAAGAAATATTAACTTCTTCAGGAACTTCCATAGAACAATAAGTAATTAATCCATTAGTTTGAGCTTCAATAGAAGTAATACCAAAACCTTCACTTAAAGATGGAACAATATATAAATCCATACAATTATAATAATTATAAACATCATCCTTAAAATCTAAAAAAATAACTTTTTTATCTAATTTTAATCTTTTAACTTTATCATTAATTTTCTCTTTTAATATACCATCACCAATCAGTAGCAACACACTATCTTTATTTGTTTTCTGAATTTCATAGAAAATATCAATTAAAAAATCATGATTCTTTTCATATGAAAGTCTTCCAACATTTCCATAAACAACTTTATTATCAATATCTAAATTATCTCTTATTTTTTTTCTTATAGATTTATTATATTTAAACATTTCAACATCAATACCATTTTTCAAAATTAATATTTTATTTTTAGAAACAAATCTTTTTGTAAACAAAGAATAACAAGCTTTTTTACTACAAGAAATATAATGATTAATCATAAATCTATATACGGGATTTAACAAATAAATAATAATTTTTTTAAATATATTATTTTTAGGAGTACTATGACTATGAACAATTATTTTTTTACACCACACAATTTAGAAACTAATACAACCTGAAAAGAGAACAAAAACACTGACGAATTAATATGAACAATATCATATTTATTTTTTTTCAAAAATATAAATAGATTAAAAAAATATTTTATTCTTCCAATATATTTTTTTCTTGAAACATTAAAATTATATATTTTTCCACCATTTTGTTTTATTACTTTTTTAAATTTTTTAAAAGGATTATCATTCGGAGTTAAAAAATCTATTTTATATTTACTATTTAGATTTTTTAAATAATCAAGTTCTAATTTTTCAATTCCCCCAAATTCTTCACCCATACTAACTAGTAAAACTTTTTTCATATTACACCTTTAAAACAATCTTCTTTTAATGGCATTAAAAACATAACACAAAAAGTAAAAACATCTCTGAAATACATTAATATTCTCTCTTTTATAAATATTCCAAGTTCTTTTTAAAGCCTTAATTTTATTTGAAGACAAAGATTTACCAACTATTCTATAAGTAACTAAAGACTCATTTAAACCATAGGCAGTAATACCTTTTTTTAGTACTTGCCACCAAGTAGCAGTATCCTGACCTCTTCTTATGTCTGGCATATAAATATCATCTTTATTTAAGAACGACATATTAAACATAACAGTAGAAGTAAAAATAGTTGTATTTTTCAACGCTTGTTTATAATTAATTTTTTCAGGGACTTTGGCCTTATGGATTTTTCCATTTTTTAAATATGAATAAGAGCTGTATATAAACGCTTTATCCTTTATAAAAAATAATTGTTTTTCAATTTTATCTAAATTCCAATAATCATCACTATCAATATAACAAATATAATCGCCACTAGATTTATCAACACCTTTATTTCTACAATATGCAACACCATGATTCTTCTTTAAATTAATAATTTTTATTCTCTTATCTTTAAACTTAGAAATTATTTCTAAACTATTATCAGTAGAATGATCATTAACAATAATAATTTCTAAATTTTTATAAGTTTGATTTAAAACACTATTTATTCATTCTTCTAAATATAAAGAAGTATTATAAACAGGTATTATTACACTTACTTTTTTCATAAAATCATCCTTACTTACCTTTTAAATAATCATTTGAACCTTTTAACATAATATTAAATGCCTTAAAAAAATTTATCTGATTTAAAACTTCTTTATGTCTTAATAAATATTGTAACATCAAAACTATTCTAAATCTTCTATTAATAGCAGTAAAAAGAGCTCCTTTATCAAAAAAATAATCCTCAGTATATCCCTTAAACCATAAAGATTCATTATGATAAACAGTACCAATATTTTTTGTACTAGAATAAATATTTAATTTTTTATTTAATGCTTCAACTAAAAATAATGTATCCTCACCACTTCTATATTTTGAACCAGATCCAAATTCACTTTTAAATCTTATATTATTACTTTTTATAGAATTTAGTTTAAAAGCAATTCTTTGACTTGAATATCTTAATATATTATAAAAATGAAGTTTTTTATTATTTTTATTTAATTTTATTTTTCTATTTGGACTTTCTATATTAAAAACAATTATATCCGCATTTTTATTTTTACTAAATTCATCAAGAATTATTTTCTCATACTTTTTGTCATAAATAACATCATCATCACATAGAAGAACAATATCTTCTGTAACTAAATCAAGTCCTCTATTACGACTATTTGATAATCCTAATTCATTATAAGAATAAATACTAAAATTTTTATATTTTTGAAAACTCTCTTTTTTACATTGATTAATAATAGTACACTTACTTGTTATATTCATTTTACTTAGTTTTTTCTTATCTAAGTTTAAAACTGATAATAATACTTCCAATTTCATAGTTCTTAATCCCTCGAAAAAATATCCCTAGTATATGTTTTATCTTGAACATCATCTAAATTGTTATCTACTCTATTAGCAAGTATCATATTACTTAATTCTTTAAATAATTTTAAATCATGTACAATTTCAAAACCCATATAAGTATTTACTTTTATAGTTGGTTCATAAATCATAATATTTATTCCTGCTTCTTTTAAAATACTAATAACATCTAATATAGCAGATGATCTATGATTCATCGAACCTTTCTTCATATTTAATCTATACACTCCAACAACCTGAGGATTTGCTTTTATTATCATGTTTGCTATATGATTTTTTCTAGTATCATTTGATTTTACTATAGCTTCAATTAAATTCTGAGGCTTTCCACTATAATTAGCAAGAAGTTGTTTAGTATCCTTAGGAAGGCAATAACCTCCATATCCAAAAGATGGATTATTATAAAATTCACCTATTCTTGGATCTAAACAAACCCCATCAATAATATCACGAGTATTTAATTCATTTAATTCAGCGTATGTATCAAGTTCATTAAAATATGCAACTCTAAGAGCAAGATAAGTATTAGAAAACAATTTAACTGATTCAGCTTCTGTAGAATTCATATATTTAATAGGAACGTCTTTTTTTAAAGCAGAACTAAGTAAAAGTTCTCCAAATTCTCTTGCTGCTTTTACTTTAGATCCAATTATTATTCTAGAAGGATATAAATTATCATATAAAGCATGACCTTCCCTCAAAAATTCAGGTGAAAATATTATATTTTTT
>DLOU01000068.1:1580-2574 GCA_002477275.1 Caryophanales bacterium UBA7476 | reverse complement strand
ATTATATCTTCAACACTAGATGTATCAAAACTTTTTGTATTTTCATTATAATCTGTTGGTGTACTAATAATTATATATTTAGCATCACTAAATGCTTCCTTATAATCAAGAGTTGCTTTTAAATTTAGTTTCTTATTAGAAAAATACTCACTAATATCTTTATCTTCAATTGGTGAAATTTTATTATTAATCATATCTACCTTAGAAGAAACTATATCAAAAATCCATACTTCATTTTTGACACTTAAAAGGGTTCCTAAAGAAATCCCAACATAACCAGCTCCAGCAATAGCTATTTTCATTAACTTCACCACCCTATTTAAACGACTATCCTATATACATAATAACATAAAAAAAATAAAATAAAATAAAAAAGTATGAAAAATCATACTCAACTACATTACTGCTTTTACTTATATACTAAAACTTTTTTTGCATCAGAATCATTTGATTTAGGATATATATTTAGATACCATTCTATAAATTTTTCAACACCATCCTCAAATATTATATTAGGTTCATAACCAATTAACCTTTTTGCCTTTGAAATATCGGCATATGTAACATCTACATCACCAGGTTGCATATCCATTCTTTCAATAATTGGTTTCTTATTTAATTTTTTCCCAATCACATCTATCATGTCACATAATTTAATAGGATTAGAACTACCTAAATTAATTATCTCATAAACATTATTATTTTTTTCAACATAATTAATAGACTTAATAATGCCATCTATTATATCATCGATATATGTATAATCTCTAAAAGTAGATCCATCCCCATACATAGGAATCGTTTTATCATTAATAATTAATTCTGTAAATTTATTAATAGCTAAATCCGGTCTTTGTTTAGGTCCATATACAGTAAAAAATCTTAAAGCAATTACATTCATATCACATAATTTATGATACACATGAGCAATTACTTCATTTGATTTTTTAGTAGCAGCATAAGGACTAATACAACAATCAACAATCATATCTTC
>DLOU01000068.1:0-1565 GCA_002477275.1 Caryophanales bacterium UBA7476 | reverse complement strand
TTATTAATTTTTTAATGTTATGAATTTTCATTTCTTCAAATATATTTTGAGTTCCCAAACAATTTACCTCTTGATATAAAATAGGATTTTCTATTGAATTTCTAACCCCAGCCATAGCAGCCAAATGAATAACACAATCTATTTCATTATTATCAANNTCCAAATCTTATTATTTTATCTATTCCTGTATTTGGTTTTATTGATATTGCTGGTTTTATATTATTTTCTTTAATACATGGATTGTAATAATCACAAAAATTATCAATTATAATTACTTTATTCCCATCATTAAGCAACTTTTCAACAAGAGTTGACCCAATAAAACCTGCTCCACCAGTTACAAAATATGTTTTCATTTTAATTACTTCTCTTTCTAAATAGTATTTTTTTTATTAAATCTAAATAGTATTTAAATTCATCTGTTTTTCTATAAAATAAATATAAAATAACATTAGGTACTAAAATACCAATGATAAAGTTAAACAATAATTGTAAAATACTAGATTTCATACTAATCATATCACACAATACATAAGAAATTAAAGTAATAAAGCAAAATAATAATATATACTTTATAATACTAATATAATAACTTAAATAATCTTTATTAAATAATTTTTTATATACAAATTTAGGATAACTATATAACCACAAAACTAAACTACTAATTATTGTTCCAATAAACACACCAACAAGGCCAAAAAGTTTTAGAAATAAAATTGATAAAGATATATTAATTATTATTTGAATAATAGGCACATATCTATCTTCAATCCAAATACCTGCCGAATCCTTAAAAATATTATATGTGCTTTTCATCATAGTTTGAAAGTAATTAATTATTAATACAAAAAGTACACTAGTCTCTAAAAGATATTTTTTACCAATCCAAATAGTAATAAACGGTTCAATAAGAATTAATAAACAAACAGCAGTAAAAGTAGAAATCCAAAAATTTAGAAATCTAATTTTTTTAAAAATTAAATATTTCTTTTCAAAATCTTTTTCAGTAAGTAAATTACCTACACTTGCAGAAGTAGATTTAATAAAGTCACTAAATAAAACTGTTATAGTATAAATTATGTAATTATAATTAGTATAAAGTCCAACTAATTTTAATCCAAAAAAAGATGAAATAATTATATTATCAGTACCATTAGTTATTGCAGCAGAAGTCTTATGTATAAAAAGAGCTTTAACACGATTTTTAATATCATTACGAATATTCTTTTTTAGTACTAACTTATAATCATTTAAAACAAAAGAATAATCCTTATTAACTTTTATATTAATAATTATATTTTCTAAAATAACACAAATTATCTTAACTATTAGATACAAATAATAATTTTTAGTTAAACAAATAATTAGTATTTGAGAAACATTTAAAACAATTAAATAAAAAACATGAATTATATTTATTACATAGTTTCTTTGATTAGCAAATAAAAGACTTCGTTTATAAGAAACTAGATAAGTAGATACAGTACATAGTAAAAATAATAAATAAACAATACTAATATTTATATCTATACTTACATCTTTAAGAACAAAAGATTTAAGTA